>JBGOYP010000212.1:0-4969 GCA_041479785.1 Candidatus Aminicenantia bacterium
AAGCAGGTCATCGCTCAGGACTACCGGGACGCGAACGGCCGGATCGTTTCGCTCGAGGTCTACGAAATGGCGGACGCCGCGGCTGCCTACGGTATGTTCACCTTCAAGTCGAGCGGCAAAGGGCGCGCCGCGGCGGTGGGCCAGGACGGACAGGTCGAAGATTATTATTTGAACTTCTGGAGAGGGCCTTACCTTGTCACGGCCGTCGGATTCGACGATTCGGCGGAATGCCGCGCCGGAATCGCTCGGATCGCGGCGGCGGTCGATGCCCGGCTGAAGGCAACCGGCCCGCGTCCGAAGCTCGCGGACGTTTTTCCGAGGGAATGGACGGACGTCTCCCGCGTCGTCTATCTGAGAGGGCCTCTCGCCGCCGATAATATCTATGCCTATCTCAACCGATACGTCTCTCTCAACCGGGATCTCTTTCATTTCAAAGAAGGAGCGGCGGCCGAACGCGGGCTTTATAAGATTTTCGTCTTGAGGTACGCGACTGCGGCGGATGCGGGCCAGGCCTTTGCCAAAGCCGAACAAACGTTTCGTCAGAATGCCGCAATCGGAAATGACGTGCAGACGAAGGCGGGTGCCTACGAAGCCCGGGACGCCAAAGGGAATATCCTTTATGCGCGCCTGTTCGAGGACCGGATCCATCTCGTGGTCGATGCGAACCGCCCTTCTGATCGGACATCCGTCGAAGCGATGTTGACCCGGCTCGAAAAGAGCCTCCGTTAAAAAATATCATCGCCTTGTAAAACTTCTAGCAATATTTTTCGGGGGGAATAATCCGGCTATCCGGTCGTCTTTACATAGGGAAGAAAATGGGCCAAGATGGCGTGGCCGAGATCCCGGAATCGACGGCCTTGGTCTCCGTCATGTCTAAAGAGGACGAATCGGACGCGCTCGTTCGAGAGCGATCTATCCTTTCTCAAGATATGCTCGTCCACCGGGAAAGCGTCTTCCGGATTTGTCTCGGTTTTTCCCGCAATTTTGCCGAGGCTGAAGACCTCGCTCAGGACGTCTATGTCCGGGCGTTCCTCCGTTTGAAGGACCTCAGAAATCCCGGGCAAGCGAAGGAATGGCTGTTTCGTATCGCCAAGAACGCCTGCCTCGATCGGCAAAAAAAAGACCGGGGACGGGCCGCGCTTCTCCGCCGCTGGGCCCATGACACAAAAAAAGAAGAACATGCGCTGTCCGAGAATCCGGACGACGACCGGATCACGCGGCTTAAGTCGGCGGTCCGTGGCCTGCCGAAAAAACTACGCTCGGTGTTCGTCCTGAGGGAATACGGGCATCTGACGTATGACGAGATCGCGGCAACGCTCGACCTCGCCAAGGGCACGGTCATGTCCCGGCTGAGCCGGGCCCGGGCGAAAGTCGCCCGGATGATCGAGGAGAATTCGCCATGAGAAATCCCCCGCCGGAAATAGAAAACGACAGGATCCAACGACTCATCGCCGAAGAAGAAAACACGGCTTTGGCCAAATTCCGGGCTTGCGATTTCGAAGCGAACGTCCGGAAAAGAATCGCCGAAATTCCGGCAAGGAAAAGCGGCCCGTCCTTCCGTCGGATTCTTCCCATCCCTGCTTGGGTCGCCATCGCCGTAGGGCTTCTCTTCACAGGTCTTGTTGTTGTCTTTCTTTCCCAAAAGACGCCACGATCGAATATGGCCCATACCATCGAAGCGGTTCTGGGCCAAACGGACGGATTTCTGGCGAAGCGATACGACGCTGCCGAACGACGCCAACCGGGGGGTGAGGTCGTTTCGGCCGCCGACAATTTCCTCACGGATGTCTTGAGAAACGCGTCTTCGGCCCGAAATCCCGCCTCACCATTGCCGGCGCCGGCCAAAACACCAAGAGTCAAGCCCCTCCGCCTGGAAGAAATCTACAGGATTTTATTTATCGATAAATCCATCGAGCGCGTTTTGACGCTCATATCTTCGTAAGACAAGGAGGTTTCCTATGATTAAAAAATTTTTCTGCCTGATCGTACTGGTCGCGCTGGCGATTCCCGTCCTGGCCGAGGACCCGGCCGGACCGGCAATTGACAAAAAGGTGGGTTATGCACTTTTAGATGCCTACACGCAGTTCTTTCGCGAAATGGCTGTTTCCGGCTCCGGCGGCTACGAAAAAGTTTCGGCCGCGTTCGGGAAATTCATGGCGGACGCCAACCAAGCCAGACAGCAAAATAAGATCGACAAGGTGTTTTTCTACCGTTATAAAAGGATTTTGACGACCACGGGGCTACTGATGATTCCTTCGGGAGAAGAAATTTTCGCCGACATCTTGGACCAAGAATTGGCCCATTTCGTCAAGGATGTCCTGGGGGAAGATTATCGAAGCGCGAGCGCGAATATCAAAGGGCATGCGATTGGCCTGATAGCATCCGCGCTTTCGGAAGAGATTTTAAATCTCCACCTCTATCTGGATGACGTGGAAGCCAAAGAAAAATTGAGAAAAGCGTTCGAGGGAAAATTCCTCGACGCGACGCCGAAGAAGAAATAGCCGTTATTTCTTCTTGACCTGATAGCGGATGATCGTCCGGTACTCGGCCGTGTTCGGCCCCGACTCCGGGCCGCGCAGATATTCTTCCTCATGCGGGCCGGAGATGGCGTAGCCTTTGTCGGCGATGAATTTCATGAGCTTCTGAATGGTCGGCGTTTCGTCGGCGTACGACCCGACGTATAAAATCTCGGCGACGTCGCCGTATTGCCAGACGTCGATCTTGGCCCCGGCCGACCCGGCCGGAAGCGTCGTGACTTGGTCGGGGAGGGGGAGCGCGTAAAGCCCGACCCACTGGTCCTTCGGCGTCTTCAGGTCGCCCAGCCAGCGGGCGCGCGGCGGGGCCATCCGAACGCCGGGGATGCTGAAGAACACTTTGAACAACAACCCGAACGCCTGCTGCGCGGACGTGTTCGGGTCGCCTTTGGACTCGACGACGAGCATCTTCTGGGCCGGTATTTGCGCAATCCTCGGTTCTTTCAGGACATCATATTTGCTGAGGTCCTGGGGCGGTCCCATCTGGGCCCATCCGGATCCCAAAGACGCGATAAGAATCAACGCAAAAATAGCTGTTTTCGTTTTCATCGATGACCTCCTTGTCGGCCGGGACGGATTTACCTCTCCTGACGACATTTTATTCGATGTCTTCACGCTCGTCAAAAAAGCCCGCGACAGGGTCGGGCCGACGTTGATCGGAAGACGCGTTCGACTATGGTTTGACAAAAACGCCGCTCCGCGGCGGGATATCGTGCGCGCCGGCTTTTTTTATCTGTTCCGAAAGGTTCGCCGCATACCTGAAAATACCCGACGGCCCGCCCCAGGAATCGATGACGTAGATGTCGTCCTCCAGTAAACCGCGAACCCGGACATGTCCGCCCTTGAGCCGGATGGCCTCGCGAAGCAGTTCGCGCCCTTCTTCATCGACGAGCTCCAGGTCATCGCTTTCGATGATCATGTTATCCAGCGCCCCCGCGGTCCGCGCATACATTTCTATCTCGTTGGGCGTAAGGGCGCTCTCCTGCCGCCGGAGGAGAAGACAATCGGGGTCGTTGAGCCACCATTTCTTGTGCATGAAGGACCGGAGGATGGGGTTTTTGAGCGCCCAATAGGCGTTCGCCCCTTGAATCCCGCTCAAGCCGGGATTCCAGAACGGCGCCGTGTCCTCCCCGACACGCATCCCGTCCACGGCGCCGATCGACGGCAGGAGCGGCGCCCCGCATCCGAGGACGAAGCTCTCGCCGACCGCCTGCCGGACGACGTCCATCCCTTCGCGATAGGCCTGAATCGGGGTCACGCTCCGCCACCGCGTGCCGGTCATGGCCGCGGAGAACAAGAAATCGATTTTGAAATAATCGAACCCCATTTTCTTCAGAAGGGTGAACGTTTCGAAGAGCCAAGCCTTGGCGCCCGGATGGGTCGTATCGATCGAGTCAATGTCTTTTTTCCAGCCGCGATAGCACCGCTTGGGCCGGCCAGCTTCGGCGACCATCCATTCCGGATGATTTTCATAGAGCCGCGAAGTCTCGGCGACGCTGAACGGGGCTGTCCATAGGCCGGCGTGATAGCCGTGTCCGCGGATGAGCGCGGCGAGGTCGGCTAGCCCGCAAAATCCCGGTTTGACGTCCAGCCAGTCGCCGATGTCCGACTCGAAACCGTCGTCGATTTGAAAGACCTCGAAGGGAAAATCCCGGCGCGCGACCCGCAAGTTTTTTTCGACGTCGGCGAACGTCAGGTTCGTGAAATAATGATACCAACTCGACCAGCCGACCGGATTCCAAGGCCGGACATGGACGCCGTTCTCGGCCGCGGTGCGGACCGCGTATTCCTCGAAAAGCTGTTCGACGGGTGATCCCTCCAAGATGATCAGGGGCTCAAGCGCGACGGCATCGTCGAATACGGTGTCGAAATATTCGAGGTAGCCGACAAGCTCGTCCGATTCGAACACGAAATAAGGATGGGCGACCTTCGACGACAAAAATCCGGCCAGCCCCCCGTCCCAGCCGACGACGTAGTCGCTGACCAGACGGCGGGCGAAGACGTCAGGAACGGGCGTGAAGACATAGCGGCTGTAGTTTGACATCCGTTCTTCGAGGCCGACGAGCCGGTCGCCGGGAGTCATTTTCTGCATCGGTCCCCAAGATTGCCAGTTGTTGATAAGGAATACCGGCGGGACGGGCGCCCGGAAGATTTCGACCGTTCCCGCCCGGCCGCGGACGGTTCCGGTGACCTTGAAACCGTTTTTGACGCGCTCGACGAGCGCCTCAACGCGGACGCGCCCATCGTCATAGACCGCCGGACCGGCGGCGAGGGAACGTCCGAAGATTTTCATGTTTTACACGGAAGCGATTCCTCTAGGGCTTCTTATCGGGAAACGAGTATCGCGTCACCCATTTATTCTATATAATTATGAGATTGAGGGAAATCATTGAGCAAGACGGGGTCAGGCCTAGGTCTGACCCCCATTTGGAGGC
>JBGOYP010000213.1:0-4962 GCA_041479785.1 Candidatus Aminicenantia bacterium
CGTATAGACGTGCGTGTATCCCTTGGGAAGCGGTCCGCGTCCGTCCGATCGCCAGGCCAACCGGTCCACGAGCACGGCCGGCGCCGCCCATTTCGCGCCCTCGGGGCGTTTGGGAAGCTTGACGGTCAGGATCGGTTTTTCGTCGGGAACGAACGCCGTGTAGGCGAGGAACTTCCCGTCCGGCGACCAGACGAGATTTCCGGGGGCGCGGTCGACATGCGTGAGCTGGGCGATGTCGCCGGTATCGATCCACATGACGTTGACCTGCGTCGTCTGGTCCCGGTCGGAGAGAAAGGCGATTTTCTTTCCGTCGGGTGACCAGACCGGCGCGTAATCGCGCCAGTTCCCCTTGGTCAGCTCGCGGATGCGCCGGCCTTCGACATCGGAAATCCAGAGATTCGAGCGTGCCTGGTCGTTCATCTTGTCCACCCATCCGCGCGTGAAGATGATCCATTTTCCGTCGGGCGAGATCTTCGGGCCGCTGATGGTTTCCATCTCGAAGAACGTCTCGGTGTCGAGCCGCTTTACGCTTTTTTCGGCGGACTGGCCGGCGGCCGGGCCGGCGACGAAAAGAAGAGAAACAAAAAGAAGAAACAGCGTTGAAGTCGTCGATCGTCTCATGTCATCCTCCTTGTCCTATCCCAGGGTATCGATGATTTCCGTGAGCCCAATATACACGAAAAACGCAAGGACGCCCGCGAGAATCACGTTCATCGGGAGCTTGTATTTGAAATCGCGGCCGACCCATTCCGTGCGGTTGATGAGAAGGAGAAGCGTCAGCGCCAAAAGGGGCATGAACAGCGAGCCGAGAACGGCGTAGACGAGCTGGACGGTCTGGACCTTGAACCAGAGCGTCAGGACCGGCAGGGTGGACAGCGCGATTAGATAGCCCCGATAAGCCCGCGTTTTTTCGAGCGGAATCCCGGAATCCCGCCGGCTCCGGATTCGGAGAAAATCGGCGAAAAGATAGGGCACGCCCTGCCAGACTCCCAGGAGGCTCGAAAAAACCGCCCCCCAGAATCCCGCGAGGAAGATCCATTTCCCGGCCGGACCCAAGACGCCGGACAGCTGATCGGCGAGCCGGAGAGCCACGGTCGCCCCTTGGCCGTCGACCGTAATTTTCGAGCCGATGACCACCATGGCCGCGCCGAAGAACGCGGTCAGTCCGTATCCCACTCCGAGGTCGAGCCGGCACTCCCGAAGGCCGCGGCGGCCGGCCCGGCCTTTTTCCCGGATCCAATAGCCGTACGAGAGAAGCGTCACCGTCCCGCCGATTCCGCCCAAAACGCCGAGCAGCCAGGCGGTCGAATGCGGCGGCAGCTCCGGACGGATGAGCGTTTTTCCGATCGCCGGCCAGTCCGGCGCGATGAGAAAGACCGTGCCGAGCACCGTGACGAACATGATGGCCGTGAGGGCGGACATGACATATTGAAAGACCTTGAACCCGCCGAACCAGACTAAAACAAATCCCAAAATCGCGTGACAGATCCCCCAGAGGATCTTCGAGGTCTGCGGGTCGGAGACGGGAAGAAGCCCGACTCCGGCTATGCCGCAGGCGTTGATCAGCGCTCCGCCGACCGAATACGACCAAATCAAAAAGTAAACGATGAAGACGCCCTGGATCCAGCGTCCCAGCCGCCCGATCCATCCTTCGAGGATCGTCGTGCCCGTGGCCATCTGCCAGCGGGCGATGCCTTCGTTCAGGAAAAATTTGATGGCCGCCCCGCCGAGGGCGGCCCAGACCAGGATGACGCCGACTTTAGAGCCGGCGAGACTTCCGGTGACGAGGTCGCCGGCTCCGACGCCCGTGGAAGCGACGACGAGGCCCAGGACGATCTTTGAAAAGAACGAATTCGGGCCGCCGCGATTCCCGTCGTTATTCCGAGTTTCCCCTCCAACCATCGAGGGGAAGAATACATTGCGACAAAAAAGATGTCAACGCCGGCGCGTCTTCGTCCGGGCACGGCGGGGCCGCTCATGGGCGCGGATGAAAGCCTCGGTGAGGGCGCGGGCTTTCTCGTCCGTGAACTGCCGCGGCGGGCTTTTCATGAAATAGGCCGACGGCCCGACGATCGCGCCGGCGAGGCCGTTGTCGAGCGCCAGCTTGGCGCAGCGCACCGCATCGACCATGACCCCGGCCGAATTAGGGGAATCCTCGACGCTTAACCGGCACTCCAGCGAGAGGGGGACATCGCCGAAATGACGGCTTTCGACCCGAAGGAAGCAGACTTTGTTGTCCTTCAGCCACGGAACGTAGTCGCTGGGGCCGATGTGCAAGTCGTCCGGGTCGATTTCGACTCCCCTCAGTTCGAACTGCGACCGCACGGCGCGGGTCTTGGAAATCTTCTTGGACCGGAGCCGCCCGCGCTCAAGCATGTTCAGAAAATCGGCGTTGCCTCCGGTGTTGAGCTGGTATGTCCGGTCGATCGGCAGGCCGCGTCCGAGAAAAAGATTGACGAGCGCCCGATGCAGGATCGTCGCCCCGACCTGCGATTTCACGTCGTCGCCGATGACGGGGAGGCCGGCCCGCCGGAATCGGGCCCGCCAGCTGGGGTCGCTGGCGATAAAGACCGGGATCCCGTTGACAAAAGCGCACCCGG
Organism: Candidatus Aminicenantia bacterium; assembly: GCA_041479785.1. Taxonomy (GTDB): domain Bacteria; phylum Acidobacteriota; class Aminicenantia; order Aminicenantales; family UBA4085; genus JBGOYP01. Next base: position 2,601 of record JBGOYP010000213.1, read on the forward strand.
CCGCGATAGCTTGCTCGGCATACCAGGCCGTCGCCCGTTCGCTTCCCACGGGAAGATAGTTGACGACGACGTCCGTCCGGGTCCGGCGAAGAACGCCAGCGACGTCGGCCTCGAGCTCCCGGGATTCCTTGACGAGGCGGGATATATAAATGCCCAAACCGTCGAGCGTCGGGCCGCGCCGGACCTCGACCCCGAGAGGCGGCACGGTCGCGAATTGGGCCGTGTTGTTGGGCGCGGCGAAAATCGCCTCGGCCAGGTCCCGGCCGACTTTAGCCCGGTTGATGTCGAAAGCCGCGGAAAACTCGATATCCCGGATCCGGTACCCCCCGAGATTTTCATGAAGAAGTCCGGCGGATATCGTGGCCCGCGGCTTATCTCCGTAATAGGCAACGCCCTGGACAAGGGAGGAAGCGCAATTTCCCACGCCGACGATAGCTACGCGAATCTTGCTCATGCCGCCGCTTCCCCTGGGACCGACACGTCCGGAATCATCCTAGCACGTCCGGGCGGAAGGCCGCAAGAGCCCCGGCCGTGCCCGCCGTTCGCGGGTTCAGCGCTTGGCCGGCTCGGACGCTGCGTCTATGAGTTCGGGGGCCCGGCGTTTGCTGCGGAGGATGGCCCAGACAATCAACGAGATCAGGACGGCCACGACCAGGCCCAGACCGATAGTCATCGAGGTAAATTTGACGATGATCGGGGCTACGATCAGGCTGACCAGGTTGACGACCTTGATCATCGGGTTCAGAGCCGGTCCGGCCGTGTCCTTGAGGGGGTCGCCGACCGTATCGCCGCAGACCGCGGCTTTGTGCGAATCCGACCCCTTGCCGGTGTTGGCGGCCAGGTCGCGGTTTTGGTCCTCGACCGATTTCTTGGCGTTGTCCCAAGCGCCGCCAGCGTTGGCCATGAAAACGGCGAGCAGCTGGCCGCTCAGGATGGTGCCGGCCAAGAACCCGCCCAAGGCTTCGACATGAAGGATAAGTCCGACGGCGATGGGTGTGAGCACCGAGATGATGGCCAGAGGGATAAGTTCCTTCTGGGCGGCGGTCGTGGAAATCCCGACGACGCGGGCATAATCCGGTTTGACCTTGCCTTCCATCAGGCCGGGGATGCGGAACTGCCGCCGGACCTCTTCCACGATCAGGCCAGCCGCCCGCGCGACGGCTTTAATCGAAAGCGAGCTGAACAGCCAGGGCAGGGCCCCACCGAGGAGCAGGCCGATGAAGACGCTCGTTTCGGACACCCGGATGGCGCTCATTTTGGTCAGGCCGAGGCGCTCCTGGACGATACCGACGTCCGTAATGAAAGAGGCGAAGAGCGAGACCGCGGCGATGACGGCCGAGGCGATGGCGATCCCCTTAGTGATAGCCTTAGTCGTATTTCCGACGGCGTCCAGGTCGGCCATGATCTGGCGCGCCTTTCGCGTTTCCTCGTCGTCCATATCGTGCCAGGCCATCTCGCCGATCCCGCTGGAGTTGTCCGAGATGGGGCCGTAGGAATCCATGGCCACGTTGTTGCCGGTGTGGCTCAGCATCCCGATGCCGATCATGGCCACGGCGTAGAGGACATAGGTCGCGCTGGCATAGCCGCCGTAGAGAAGCAGGGCGAAGATGAATGAAATGACAATCAAGACCAAGGCCCAGACGCTGGATTCCATGCCCACGGACAGCCCGGATAAGATGGTCGTGGCCGCGCCGGTCTTGGTCGACTTGACGATCTCCTTGACGGGAGCTCTTTTCGTCGAGGTGAAGTAGGACGTCAGCGGGTTGAAGGCCACGGCGAGTCCGACGCCGATGGTCGTCAGCATGGCCATTTTCCAGTCGTGGGCGTATAGCGTGGCTACGAGGAATGACCAGAAGATCGTGTTGACGCTCGACACTTCGTAGGACCGGAACATGGCCTCCTCGGCGTCATGAGCGCGGAGGAACTTGACCGGGAACCGTTCCCAAATGGGCACCGTGAACGTCCCGAGGATCGAGCTGATGACGCCGATCGCCCGGATGATGAGCGGATAGACGATCCATTTCAGGCTGTGCATCGGGTCGATGGCCATCAAGGCCAGGCCCAGGATCAGGGCCGAGACGATCGTGACTTCGTAGCTCTCGAAGATGTCGGCGGCCATGCCCGCGCAGTCGCCGACGTTGTCGCCGACGTTGTCCGCGATGGTGGCGGCGTTGCGGGGATCATCCTCGGGGATGTTCTTCTCAATCTTGCCGACCAGGTCGGCGCCGACGTCGGCGGCCTTGGTGAAGATGCCGCCGCCGACTCGAGCGAAGACCGAGATGAGGCTGCCACCGAACCCGAGCCCGATGAGCGCGCGCACGGCATGCTCCGGCCAGAACTGCGTGCCCAGGTAGTAGTAGAC
>JBGOYP010000214.1:0-4957 GCA_041479785.1 Candidatus Aminicenantia bacterium
CGAGCCGCGCGACGTCGAGGCGGCGGCCTTCATCCGCGAGTGTTCCGAGCGGGGGAAGGGCGTGCCCACCCCGACGGGCAAATTCGGCGTCTGGCTCGATTCGCCGATGATCGACGTCCTGAAGGGCGAGGGCACGGTCCGGAAGGAGTTCCCCGGCAAGTGGATCCTCTTCCACCGCTACGGGATTGATATCACCAAGGAGCCGATGCTCGTCTATCCGACGCTCCACTATCAGAACGGAGGGCTCCAGATCAACAGCCGCACGGAGACTGTCGTCCCCGGGCTGTTCGTCGCCGGCGAGGTGAGCGGCGGTGTCCACGGCGAGAACCGGCTGATGGGCAACTCGCTGCTCGACGTCGTGGTCTTTGGGCGAATCGCCGGGTGTTCGGCGTCGGAATATGCGAAAACGAAGTTCAAGCCCGGAGCGCTAACCTTGGAGCACGTCCGGAAATACCACAAGGCGCTCGAAGCGGCCGACGTTCCCGTCGACGGCCGAGTCGCGCCGATGATTCTTCCCGATTATTCGAATCCCGAAGTCCGCAAAAAACAGTTGACGACGAAGTATCTCGGGACGTTGCGATAATTCTATGAGTGAGGTCGGCCGATGTCCGTAAGGTACAGAGAAAATCCGTTCGGGCTTCCGAAACCGGCATCCCCCCAGGGGACGATCGTCATTCTCGAGGAGCGGTGCAAGGGCTGTAGTTTCTGCATCGAATACTGCCCCCACGACGTCCTCGCGATCTCCAAAAAGTTCAACAGCAAGGGGTACCATCCCCCGGAGATCCTGAAAGTCGAGATGTGCGTCAACTGCGGCTTCTGCCGGATGATCTGTCCGGAATTCGCGATCTACACTTATGAAGCCAAGACAGGGGAAAAACCATGAAAGCTGATCCCACGGGCGTCTTGACCGGTTCGCACTATTTGGACGGCGACCACGCCTGCTGCGAAGGGGCGCTGGCGGCGGGCTGCCGGTTCGTCGCCGGATACCCGATCACGCCGTCCACTGAGGTCGTCGAGCGGTTCGCCCGGAGGGCCCCGCTCGTCGAGGGTGCGATTTTCATCCAGATGGAGGACGAGATCGCCTCGTCGATCGCCCTCCAGGGCGCGGTCTGGGCGGGGAAAAAAGCGATGACGGTGACGAGCGGGCCGGGATTCTCCCTGATGATGGAGCACATCGGCCTGGCGGCCATGACCGAAACCCCGTGCGTCTTTGTCGACGTCCAACGCGGCGGGCCGTCGACCGGCCTTCCGACCCTGCCCGGGCAGGCCGACATGATGCAGGCGCGCTGGGGATCCCATGGGGATTACGAGATCATCGCCCTTTCGCCCAATTCGCCCCAGGAATGCTTCAACCTAACCATCGACGCCTTCAACCTTTCCGAGCAGTACCGCGTCCCGGTGATGTTCATGATGGACGAGTGCGTCGGCCACATGATGGAGCGGGTCGTCATCCCGCGCGCGGACCAGATCGAGATCACGCCCCGCCGGTACACAAAATTGCCGCCCGGCCAATACCTGCCCTTCAAACCCGGCGAGGACCTCGTCCCCGAAATGTTCAAGGCCGGCGACGGGTACCGGCTCCATGTGACCGGGCTGACGCATGATTACCGCGGCTACCCGGTGATGGAGCCCAACGTCCAGGAGACGCTCGTCCACCGCCTGGTCGATAAGATCCGGGTGAATGCCCCGAAGATCTGGCGCTATGAAGAGACGGACGTCGCGGACGCCGATATCGTCGTCGTTTCCTACGGCATTACCTCGCGCGTGGCCGTTGAGGCCATCGCCCTGGCCCGGAAACAAGGGATCAAGGTCGGGATGCTGCGGCTCATCGTCGTCTGGCCGTTTCCCGAAGACCGGATCTTCGAGCTGGCGTCTCAGGGGAAGGGCTTCGTCGTCGCCGAGATGAACTACGGCCAGATGTTCTATGAGGTCGACCGCTCGGCCCGCGGCCGGGCCCCGGTCGTCCTGGCCGGCCACGGCGGGGGCACGGTCCACAATATCGAGGATATCGCTAAAAAGATCGTGGAGGCGAACACATGTCGGTCGAAACGGAACTGAAAAAAGCGTCTCTCTCTCCGACGTACACGGAGGACCCCGGCAAGCATCCGATGGACGGCTTCCTCCGGATGGATCGGATGCCGCACATATGGTGCTCGACCTGCGGTATCGGGGTGAGCGTCAACTGCTTCGCCAAAGCCTTGGAAAAATGCCAGATCCCGCTCGACCAGGTGACGGTCGTGTCCGGCATCGGCTGTACGGGCCGGGTGGCCGGATACGTCAAAGTCGATTCCTTCCACACGACCCACGGCCGGGCCATCCCGTTCGCCACCGGGCTGAAGCTGGCCAATCCGAAACTCAAGGTTATCGTCTTCAGCGGCGACGGCGATATCGTAGCCATCGGCGGCAACCATTTCATCAACGCCGCCCGGCGGAACATCGACATCACCGTCATCTGCATCAACAACTTCAATTACGCGATGACCGGCGGGCAAGTGGCCCCGACGTCGCCGGAGGGTTCGGTTTTGAGCACATCCCCCTACGGGAACTTCGAAACGCCCTTCAACCTGCCGTTCCTCGCCGAATCGGTCGGCGCGGTTTATGTCGCTCGCTGGACGTCGCTCCATATCTATAACCAAACGAATTCCATGGTCGAGGCCATTCTCAAGCCCGGCTTCAGCTTCATCGAGATCATCGCCCCCTGTCCGACGATCTTCGAGCGGCAACAGAAAATGGGCGACGGGCTCGACCGCCTGCGCTGGTACTGCGAGAACAGCGAGATCAAGCACGAGGCCAAAACCAAGGACGTCGCCATCGGCCTCCAGAACAAGATCATCGTCGGCAAGTTCGTGGACAAGACGCGGCCGACCTACCTCGAGAGCATGAACGAGCACTACAAAGAGAAGTTGGGCGCCCGATACAAGCCTTACGAGGGATGACGATGCCAAAAACGGAAGTCAGAATCGGCGGTTTCGGCGGCCAGGGCGTGATCCTGACCGGGTACGTGATCGGCAAAGCGGCGGCGCTCTACGACAACAAGAACGCGACCATGACCCAGTCGTTCGGCCCGGAAGCGCGGGGCAGCGCCTGCAGCGCTCAGGTCATCGTTTCGGACGAGGCCATCCTTTATCCCTATATCACCCGGCCGAATATCATGGTCATCATGAGCCAGGAGGCGTTCGTCAAGTTTTCTCCCATGATCGACCCGAACGGGATGATCCTCATCGAGGAAGAGCTGGTCGACTCGGCCGGGCTTCCGCCCACCGTGAAAATCTTCAGCATTCCGGCGACGCGGATCGCCGAGGAACTCGGGAAAAAAGTCGTCCTCAACATGATCATGTCCGGATTTTTCACGTCCGTCACCGGCCTGGTCTCCAAAGAGGCCATGCGGAAGGCGATCGAAAGTTCGGTCCCGAAGGGAACGGAAGGGCTCAACCTGTTGGCCTTCGAGAAGGGCTACGAGTTCGGCCTGGCCAAGTATAAGAATTGATCGCGATTTCAAAATAAATTATTCACGGGAGGGTGACCATGGTCGATTTTCTCCATCAAACAATGTTCCCCCTGGGAAAGGATACGACCGAATACCTGACCCTGACGAAAGGCCACGTCTTCACGGCGACCTTCGAAGGCCGGGAGATCCTAAAGGTCGCGCCCGAAGGCCTGGCCCTGATGGCGGAACGCGCCTTTCGGGATGTCGCGTTCCTCCTCCGGCCGTCGCACCTTGCTCAGCTCGCGGCGATCCTCAAGGATCCGGGAAGCTCGGCCAATGACCGGTATGTGGCCCTTGAGCTCCTCAAGAACGCCGTGATTTCGGCCGACGGCGTGTTTCCGATGTGCCAGGACACGGGGACGGCGGTCATCATGGGAAAAAAGGGCCAACAGGTCTGGACCGGCGGCGGCGACGAGGAAGCTCTCTCTCGCGGCGTCTTCAACGCCTACACCAAGAATTATTTTCGCTATTCCCAGAACGCGGCCCTCACCACGTATGACGAGAAGAACACCGGCACGAACTTGCCGGCGCAGATCGATATTTCCGCCGTCGAGGGAAACGAGTACCAGTTCCTGATGATCGCCAAGGGCGGCGGGTCGTCCAACAAGACCTATCTCTTCCAGGAAACGAAGGCGGTCCTCAATCCCGATTCGTTGCCGAAGTTCCTGATCGGCAAGATGAAGGGCATCGGTACGGCGGCCTGCCCGCCCTACCATCTGGCCATCGTTGTCGGCGGGACGTCCCCCGAGATCGTTCTCAAGACCGTGAAATTGGCCTCGGCTCGATATCTCGATCATCTGCCGATCACGGGCGGACCCGGCGGCCATGCCTTCCGCGACCTCGAACTTGAAGCCCAGCTCCTCGCCGCTTCGCAAAAACTCGGCCTCGGCGCCCAATTCGGCGGAAAATATTTCTGCCTCGACGTCAGGGTCATCCGCCTGCCGCGCCATGGCGCATCGTGTCCCATCGGGATGGGCGTGAGCTGCAACGCCGACCGGAACATCAGGGCCAAGATCACGCGCGACGGGATCTTTCTCGAAAAGCTCGAGACCGACCCGGCCAAGTACCTCCCGGTGCCGGCCGGTTCGGAAGAGGCGGCCGTGCCCATCAACCTCAATCGCCCGATGAGCGAGATCCGGGCGACCCTGAGCAAACACCCCGTGTCGACGCTGTTGAAGCTCAGCGGTCCGATCATCGTCGCCCGCGATATCGCCCACGCCAAGCTCAAAGAAAAGGTGGACCGCGGCGAGGACCTGCCGGATTATTTCAAGAACCATATCATCTATTACGCCGGACCGGCCAAGACGCCGCCCGGCTATCCGTCGGGGTCCCTGGGTCCGACCACGGCCGGGCGGATGGACGACTACGTCCCGATCTTTCAGAGCCGGGGCGCGTCGCTCGTCATGCTCGCTAAGGGCAACCGGTCGAAGGTCGTGGCCGAGTCGTGCAAGAAAAACGGCGGATTCTACC
>JBGOYP010000215.1:0-4950 GCA_041479785.1 Candidatus Aminicenantia bacterium
GGCCATCGCCGTCCTTAAGGACGCCCCGAACATCCTTCTCGACGAACCGACGTCGGGCTTGGACCCGAAGTCCGGGCAGGAATTCCTCAACCTGCTTTTGCAGATGCGGGACCTGGGGAAGTCGATCTTCATGTCGACCCACGACATTTTCCGGGCGAAGCTCATCGCGGACCGGGTCGGGTTCATGAAAAAAGGCCGGCTGGTGATGATGAAGACGCGGGCCGATCTCGAGGGCGAGGACCTGACCGAGCTCTATATCCAGTATATGGAAGAGCGCGAAGGCTAGGGTTCACCGGACGTCATAGCGGAGGAACGCGGCGAACCCCGCGGCGAAAAACGCAAGACCGAAAACGACAAGTACGACGAACGGGGCTAACCCCGACTTGACCCGGCCCGAGAGGGTTTCTTCTTTATAAACGAAGCGCGGCAAGTCGCTCACGTCCGTAGCCGTGTTCCACACATCCGTGGTCGGGTTGGCCTTGCGCATCGCGTCCATCTTACGGACCATATAGTCCCCATAAAGTCTGCCCCATGCGGTGACGAGCGACTCGAATTGCTGCGCGTTGCGCATTCCTGTGTTCGAGAGGTCGGCGGCCAGATACGTAAAATCGGCCAGCGGCGACGCCATGGACAGGATAAGCGACAGCCGCGTCTGGGCTTTCTGGGTCCGGTCCAGGTCGTCCCGTAGGACCTTGGCTTTCTCTCCCTGGATGACGTTGGCCTCTTTCCAGGCGGCTTCGATTTCGCCGGTCAAAACCCCGTACGCCTGGGCGAAGGCGGCGTCTTTCTTGACTGCCGCCTTGACCTCGGCGCCGGACATACGGGTCACGGGCGCCAGGATGGGATATTGCTTTAGCACGGCCGCTGTCTTTTCCTTCTGCAGCTTCCGGCCCAGGTCGTCGCGGTCGACGTCGGTGAGTCGCGAGATCTCCCGGTTAAGCTTGATTCTCGATGGAGTGGGCCGGAGCAGCGAAGCGGCGTAAGGGGAGAGATTGGGAATAACCAGGATGAGCAGGACCCAGACGAAGAGCGAAGTCATGATGGACGAGGCGCTTGAGCGGTGTAGCGACGAGATCAGGATACCCAGCCCGAAGAAAAGGCTGAGATAGACGACGGCGCCGACTAGCATCAAGCCCAACGCGCCCCAATCCGACCCCCTCCATCCGACGCGAGGATTGAGGAGGAGCAGGACCATCCCGACGGCCAGGCCGACTAAAAAGGGGATTAAAAGAGTAACGACTCCGCCCAGTAACTTGCCCAGAATGACCTTACCCCGGGGAACGCTGTTGGCCAGCATAAGCTTGAGGGTGCCGTCCTCCCGCTCGCCCGAGACCGCGTCATAGGAGAGGACGAGCGCGGCCAGGCTGAGGAGGATGGTCACGATGAACGTCAAGTCGATGAGGGGAAACATGACAGGAAGGGGGTCATTGTCGAAGTCCTCCAGGTTGACCTCGGCCGAAAGGCCACGGACGAGGGTCAAAAACGGAACCGGGGGCTGGCTCGGTTGGATCACGGCATACAGACGATTGAAATGGGCGTACTGGCTTAAATAAGTCTGGATTTCGACTTGCCGGCGCGAGGCGTCGTTCTGTTTGCGGATGTAATCGTTGGTCAGGACGAGCACGGTGGCGGGAATGATGACGAGGAGGAGAAGGAAGACCGTCTGGAATCGGAAGGATAGAACGTGGTTGCGGATTTCTTTGCGGACGAGGGTATTTAACATCACCAGCTCCTCATCTCACGTCGCTGCGAACGATCGCGGCGTAGCCGGCGGCGAAAACGATCACGTTGAGAACGAGGAGCCAGGCGAGGTCGAAAAGTCCGCCCTCGGCCAGGACCCGGCCGACCGACCGGTAAGCATATCCGAACGCAGGAATGTCCTTGCTTCCTTTCAGCATGAGCTCGACGACCCGGTCCTTGTAGCGAACGACGTCGCCCTTGAAACGGCTCTCCTCGCCGATGCCGGTGCCGGCGATTTCCGTGGCGGCGTAAAGGTAGCTCGCCGCGGGCGAAATGCGGTTGATAGCTTTGGCCAGCCGAACCAACTGTTCGAACTTAACGCGGTAGTCCTCCTCCAGCCGGTTGAACTCGGAGTTGATGGTGAGGTAATGAGCGTCCCAGTTGGCCCTGTCGCTCATGCCGAGCAAGACTTCGCGGGTCCAGATCTGTTGCTTTTTCTCAGTCAAGGCACGGACGGACGGCAGGTCAACCACTTGCCTGGCCAGAAGTGTGCCGAGGTTGGGCAGGACAAAGACGAGGAGCGCCCAGACGAGAAGGAGGACAACCAGCGACGAAGCCGACTTTCTCGTAACCGCGGATACGAGCAGTCCCAGGCTGAGGAAGAGGGCGATGTAGACGATACTTACGGCCAGGAGGAGGACGAGCCGGCCCGTCCCGAGCGCCGTTAACCGGACCGACGGATCGAGGCTCATGACCGCGATCCCGAGGAGCGTCACCAGGAGGACGGGAACGGCCAGGCTCAGGAAATTCCCCAGCCATTTGCCGAAGAGGAGCGTCGAACGCGGCAGGGCGTTGGCCAGGGCTAGCTTCAGCGTTCCGTCCTCACGCTCTCGGCTGATCGCGTCGAAGCCGAAAAGAAGGGCGACCAGAGAAAGGACGACTTTGACGATATAAACGAAATCGGGGGAAGCAAAGAAACCGAAGATGGGATTTCCACCCGTCTGGCCCGTCCGGACGTCGATGCCGATCCTTCCCATCTCGAAAGATCGGGTCATGGAATCCTCCAGCCCCTTGGCCAGGATGGACAGGGGATTGGGGGCAAGGACGGCGTTCGGTTGGCCCGGTTGGGGCTTGATCAGCTGATAATCGGCCAGCCGCCTCTTAAAGTCCCTGTCCAGGACGAAAAAGCTGGTGAAGATCAGGACCGAAGCCAGCAGGATGACGACGAAGAATTTATAACTCAGGAGGTTGGCCGCGATCTCCTTCTTGACGATGGTCCTTATCATTTTAATGACTCCTTAAATACGGTGATTAAATACGGTGACAGAAATGCCGTTCCCCAATTTCACATATCCCACTTCGTCGGAAATTAGGGAATGGCATTTCTGTCACCGTAATAACAACCGTATTAACCTTACCTGACGTCCGTCCGCAGAAACGCCGAAAAGGCCAGCCCCGCCAATAAAATGTTCCAGACTAATAGCCCGGCGATATCGCCCAGCGCGGACCGGATTCCTTCGGAAAGCCGGAAGGGCCGCTCGATGAATTTCGGGAAATCCGACATGTCGCCCCGGTAGGCTTCAGGCTGGGGCGAGTGGAGGTCGATCGCCTTTCCGTCCAATTTGACCGCGGAGCTGAACATCCAATTCGATTGGCTGACCAGCTTGCCGGTCTTCTTCAAGACGTAAGCGTCATAGAGCTTCGAATAGGACCTGATATTTTTCAGGAATTCCTCTTCCCCGTGGATTCCGGACGCGGCGATGTCGTCGGCTGCGTATTGGAAAAGAGCCATCGGCGAAAGGCGGGACAGGCTCCTCGCAAGTCGGGCGCGATCGGCTACGGAGTCCTCATAATTCTTTTCGTAAAACCGCATCTTTTCCTGGCCTTCTTCGAACGCTTTATCCGCTTCCGCCTTGACCGCCTCTTCCGTCCGCAGCTCTCCCTTGTCGATCCGGGTTTGGATTCCTTTGATCTTATCCCAGACCTCTTTCTGAACGAGGGGTCCCAGGTTCTTGGCCGTCTGATAATCGCTCGGGACCTTGGCCAGCCTTTGGGCCAGGACCCCCGAGGTGTCGGGGATGAGGACGGCAAACAGGACCCACATGGCCAGGAGCACGAGAAGGGCTAGCGACGAGCGCCGGATCAAGGAGGAAACGAGAAGGCTGAGAAAGGCGAATAACGATAGATAGACGATGCTGAGGAGAAGCAAGAATAGGATCTGTGCGACGGTATCGAAGGTGAGGACCTGCGGCAGCAATATCGCGAGAAGCGCGGTGCTCAGGATGCAGCCGACAGCCAAGGGAACGAGCGTCGCCGACAGAATGGCGAAATACTTTCCCATCAAGAATCCCGTCCGGCCGATGGAATTGGAAAAAACGAGCCGTAGGGTCCCATCCTCTCGTTCGCCGGAGACGGCCGCGTACCCCAGCAGGACAACATACAGGCTGAAGATCGTCTTGATGATGAACGCCCAATCGATTTTCGGGAGGTCGGGAAGCTTGTAATCGCGTGGCCGGGGCGCGAAGGCGTTGAAATATCCTTTGGCATACAGGAAATACGCGGCTGGACGGTCCAGGTCTCCGCCCTCGGCCAGGAATAAACGAAGATTGGGGCGCCGGAAAAGGTAAACCATTCTCGTGTCCGGCTGGGGCTGAGATCGGGCGGTCGATTGTTGGAAGGCCGCCTCGGCTTGCCGATATTTCTTGGAGAAAATAATTCCGTTGGCGGAGAACAGAACGACGCCGACGAGGAGGAGGACGATGAATTGTAGGCTCTGAAGATGATCCCGGAGTTCGCGGTTGACGATCGTTCTCATCGGCTCACCTGACGTCCTTCTTCAGAAAGACCGTATATGCCAAGCCGAAAAAGATAAGGCTCACGAAGGCCAAGACGAAGCCTTGGGGAAGAGTCGCGACCCAGGACTCGGCCGTCCTTTCGGCCGGATGATCGAGGGCCGGAGCTTGAGCTTTTCGATAGGCGTTCAGGTCTTTATACCGGAGCCTCTGGAGGTCCAGATACTTGGTTTGCCAATACCGGACGACGCTTTGCATGAAACGCTCGTATTCGTCGATGCCGGTCTGGGCGTAGCGCTCCGCCATCCGATCGAACAGGACGGCCGGGGAAAGAATAGCGATCCTCTGCGCCAGTTCCCGTTGCCGGCTTAGTTGGAGGCCGAAATCCCGGTCGACGTCGTGTGTTTTTTGAGACCGAACGATCTGAAGCTCCAGATAGCGGGATCCCGATTCGGGTGAGTAGTCTTTAAAATAGGCA
>JBGOYP010000216.1:0-4944 GCA_041479785.1 Candidatus Aminicenantia bacterium
CGAGCGGATTTTCCGCGCTGGGGAAAATCCGCGTGGTGACGGGCGGCATATCCCGATCCCCCCTATAAAGATTCTAATCAAGGCGAGCATCTCCCCGCCACCCGTGACCCGCTTCGATAGACTAATTATATTCGACGATTTGACGCGGCCTCCATTGAAAAAGCGGCGCCGCTCCTCTATCATGATAATTAAAGGAGGAACGGCGTGACGGCAAAGAGCCTTGTTCTTTTCTCCGGCGGGGTCGACTCGACGACGGCGCTTTATTGGGCGCGTTCCCGCGGGGACCGCGTTCACGCTCTGACGTTCGATTACGGCCAGCGCCATAGGGTCGAAGTCCGGATGGCCCGGCGGGCGGCGAAAAAGGCCGGCATTCCCCAGACGGTCCTCAAGATCGACCTCGCCCAAATCGGCGGCTCGGCCCTGACCGACCCCCGCATCGAGCTCCCGCGCTACCGCTGTCGGGACGAGATCAAGCCCGGCCCGCCGGCCACGTATGTTCCGTTCCGCAACGGCATCCTGATCTCCATCGCCGCGGCGTTCGCCGAGGCCCGCGGCTATGACGAGATCGTCTGCGGGTTCAACGTCATCGACTCGCCGGACTACCCGGATACGCGGGCGGAGTTTGTCCGGGCCATGGAAAAAGCGGTCGCGTCCGGAACTAAAGCAGCTTTCGGGGCGCCCGGAATAAAAATATCCGCCCCGTTCCTCCGGATGACCAAAGCCGAGATCATTCGTCTCGGGCTTTCGCTCGGAGCGGATTACTCCGATTCCGTTTCCTGTTACGCGGGAGACGAGCTCCCGTGCGGGTCGTGCGCCTCCTGCCTCCTCCGGCGGCGGGCGTTCGCCGAGGCCGGCTGTCCCGACCCGCTTCTCGAACGCTTGAGAAAGGAAGGACCATCATGAGCTGGATCCTGCGCGTCCGCGACAAATTCCAGGCGGCCCACTATCTCCGGGAATACCATGGAAAGTGCGAGAAGGTTCACGGCCACTCGTTCCAGGTCGAAGTGTCGATCGAGGTCCATGAACTCGACCGGACGGGATTGGGCATCGATTTCGCCGTGATCAAGCAAAAGCTCTCCGCCGCCCTCCCCGACCACACGCTTCTCAACGAAGTCTATGAGTTCAACCCCTCGGCGGAAAACATCGCCCGAGGCCTGTTTCTCGAACTCAAGAAATCGTTCCCAGTCAAGGACGTGACCGTTTGGGAATCCGAAGATGCCTCGGCGACCTACGCTGAGAGTCGCTGAGGTCTTCGCCTCCGTCCAAGGCGAAGGCCTGCGCCAGGGCGAGCCGATGGTCTTCGTTCGGCTCGCCGGCTGCAACCTCCGCTGTTCCTTCTGCGACACGGCTTATGCCTGGACGGACGGCCGGGCCATGACCCCGGCCCAGGTCGGAGCGAAGGTCAAGGCGTTGCGCAAGCGCTTTCCCGCCCGTTGGGTCTGTCTGACCGGCGGCGAACCGATGCTGCAGGATATCGGAGACCTCGTCCGGTCGTTGAAGAAGAGCGGGCTCAAGGTCCAGGTCGAAACGAACGGCACGATCTTCCGGCCTTCATCCGCCGACTGGGTCACCGTGTCGCCAAAACCCGATAAGTATCAATATGATCGGCGATACAAGCGAATAGCCCGGGAGGTTAAAATCGTCGTCACGAAGAGCCTATCCCTCGCCGTCCTGCGAAAGCTGAAAGCGGAGTTTCCCGCCAAAGTCCCGCTGACCCTCCAGCCCGAATCGAACGCGCCGTGGAGCCGGGCCAAGGCGGTCCGTCTCTTCAAACGCGCCGTGCACGAAGGGATCGCCGACATCCGTCTCTCGGTCCAGCTTCATAAGGTCCTCGGCATCCCCTAAGGCTCTTGCCTCACCCCGGCGAATGAGGACGCCTTCCGAATTTCACCCTGACAATCACCTTGGGAGGGGATTGAACGGCCGGCCGCGCTATCCGAAAATCGGGAACATGCGGATATCGAAGATTGTCATGGAGGCCCGGACGACCGATCCGCCGCGAAGGCGTGGATTCACCCTCTTCGGCCTTCTCTTCGCGTTGGTTGTCGTCAGCCTGCTTGTCACGCTGTTCATCCCGATCTACGACCGGGCGAAGTCCAACGCGACGTTGCGCGCGACCCTGGCCGATCTGGACATGTGGCAGCGCGCGGTCCAGGCCTATATCTCGGACCACGGCATGGCCCCGACGAACCCGGGCGGTCGGATCCGCTACAAGAAGCCGATTCTTCGCGACATGCTCGCCTACCTCCCTCATATCCGCAGCACGGACTGGTGGGGCAACAATTATTTGATCTGGACCGGGCCGGGAAATCATGAATACGGAATCCGGACGGCGGGAAAGACGGACGTCATCCTCGTCTCGACCGGCAAGGGCGGCCTTCGCGAAACCTGGACGTTCGACCCGGCCCGACCGCGGGCCGGCCTGTATGAGATCCGCGAGACGTCGGATTACGAAAAAGACATCGTGATCTGGAACGGACGCTTGGCGCGGGGGCCGTTTTCGCGATGACGCCCGCGTCCGCCGCCCGGTCGTTCTTCCGCCGCCGGGTCGACCTCCGTCACGCCACCGCCGTCGTCGACAGGGCCCTGACGTCGCCCGTCTTAAGGAACAAAGTCCTGTTCTGGGCCCTGGCCCTGTTCTGCTCGACGTGGTTCTTTTTTCAAACCGTGTCCTTTATCGCCGAATGGGACACGGACTCGCCCTCGTATTACACGGCCGCGAACGGCCTTCTCCAGAAGATCAACATCTACGACGACCGCGAATTCATGCCCCTGGCCGATTCGCTCTTCGGCAAGGGACTCGTCGTCTACCCGTACATCTACCCGCCCCTGCTCGCCCAGATCTGCCTCCCCCTGGCTGTCCTCCCGCCGACGACCTACTTCCTGATGCTCTACATCCTCAATGTCGCTCTGACGTTCCTCGCGATCTACCTCATCCTCGTCCTGCTCGACCTCAAACGCGTCGCCTCGATCCTGGCCGCTGTGTTCCCGTTCGCCCTCCTCATCTCCAACGAGCCGCTGCTGACCACGATCCATCACGGCCAGGTCAACCTGTTCGTCCTCGACGTCATCCTCGTCTCGCTCCTCTGCCAAAAAAAAGGCCATCCCGGTCGGGCCGGATTCTTTCTCGGCCTTGCCGTTTTCGTCAAGATCTACCCCGTGCTTTTCGTCCTGCCGTTCATCTTTTTTAAGCGCCTCCGCCTGCTGGCGGCGTTCGCGCTGAACAGCCTCGCCCTCCTCGCCGTTTCGGTCCTTGTCTCCGGAACGAAACCCTGGCTCGACTTCGCCCGTTCCACGGTGGAGCTGTTCGTGAGCCGGCCCGATTCGCCGTTCACCCGCGGCTTCCAGGATTCCATCGGCAACGTCTCGTTCAAAAACTTTCTCTCCGAGCTCTTCGCCAGGCTCGGCGTCCCGTCTTCGCTCGTCGTTCCGACCCTCGCCGTCCTCCTCGCCGCGGCTTTTGCCGTCATTTTCGTCCGGCCACGAAAACGCGCGGTCTCGCGCGACCTGGCCCTGGAATCCTCGTTTCTCCTCATCCTGACGCTCGTTTTCGCTCCCATCACGTGGTCCCACCATTTCGTCCTTCTTCTGTTCCCGGCGGCGTACGTCTTCAAGCGCATCCTCGTCGAACGCCGATACGGGGCTTTTTTTGTCCTGGCCCCGCTCCTCAGCCAGATTTTCTACGTCATCCCCTGGGGAGCGTTTCCCTTCAACCAGGTCCGTCTCTTCGCGACGCTGGGATTTTTCGGCCTGCTCCTTTATCTTGCTCAGGTGAAAACCCGGACGAGCCATGCCTAGGCCGAACGCGTCTCCCTTTCTGTACGCGCTTATTGCGGTCGCCGTCCTCGCGGCGCTCTACGCGAGCGGGATCCTTTTCCTGCCGAAATTGATCGTCTTCGTGCTCATCGTCGCGGTTGCGGCCATGGCCCGAAAGACCTCCGGCCTTTTAGACGACTGGCTCGTCTTCCTGTCGTTCGTCTATCTGACCGACAGCCTCCGCGGCTTGATCTACGTGCTCACCTGTCGCCTCGGCCTTCCGGTCCACGTGCTCTACGCCCTCCGCTGGGAGCGCGCTTTCTTCGGAGAGGCCCCTTCCGCCGCCCTGCAGAACGCCCTTCTCCGCAGTCCCGACGGGCTGAGCTTCACCTGGCTCGAAAAAGTCCTGACCCTATTTCACGGCAGCCATTTTGTCGTCTTCCTCGTCCTGGGGTTCGCGCTCTGGCTCCGCAAATCCCGATATTTCGAGCCGTTTAAAACGTCGTTCGCCTGGCTTATGGGCGTGGGCATCACCGGATTTTTGGCCTTCCCGACCGCGCCGCCCTGGATGGCGTCCGAACTGTTCGGCCTTCTTCCCCGTCTGGTTCACTTCAACGTCACTCTTTACAACCTCTCCGCGCCAGGCCTGAACACGAGCTTCAACACGAACCCGGTCGCCGCGATGCCGTCGCTCCACGCCGCCGTGCCTATTCTCTGCAGCTTGATCCTGTGGCGGGCGGCCCGCTGGAGATCCCTTCCGTTTCATCTCTACACGGCGCTCGTCCTTTTTACGATCGTTTATACGGGCGACCACTATATCGTGGACATCCTCGGCGGAGCGCTTCTGGCTCTCCTGAGTTATGTCCTCGGATTCAGCATCGTCCGACGGCAAGCGGCCCGTCGCCTCTCAGGCGGACAAACGCCCCACCCGGACGAACATCCCGCGCCGCGCCCGTCCCGTTCGAAGAGGCTCGCGCTCGGAGGAGCATTCCTCGTCCTGAGCGTCGTCATCGCGCTCTACTGCGGCCGCCAGTTCGAGCGGAATCCCGAAGACTACAATTACCGTTTCGCGCCCCGCTTCACCGATTTTCTTGACGACGAGACCGCCTACGCCGGGAATTACGGCGTCCAGCTCTATTTCGGGAACCACGCTTTGAGCGGAGGCGATGCAGCCCGGGCACTTCCGTA
>JBGOYP010000217.1:0-4849 GCA_041479785.1 Candidatus Aminicenantia bacterium
TCCAACGACACCGAGGAAGGCCGGGCCAAGAACCGCCGGGTCGAACTGGTCAAGCAATAGGACCGGTTTTTTAAGAATTCCTCGCGATATTCTTTTTCATATTAAAAAACAGCGGAATGGCGAGGATCTCGACGATCACCGAAAAGGCGATCACGTGCGTGATGGACTTTTCGTATAATATTCCCATCACCGAACTTCCGATCAGGAAGGCCAAGCCGTAGGCGGTGTTGAATATTCCGTAGCCGGTTCCTCGTTTTTTCAAAGGCGTCAGGTCGGCGATAGCCGCCTTCATGATCGTTTCGTGGGTTCCCATGACGATTCCCCAAAAGACCACGCCGACGACCACGAACGTGAAATTCTTTGAAAAAGCGAAGAGGGGCGTCAACAGCGTAAAAAGCGGAATCGTCATGAGCGAAACAAGACCGATCTTGTCATAGATTTTTCCGATGATGAGTGCGACGACGGCGTCAATTCCCATGGCGATGGCGTAGAACAGCGGAATCTGGGCGTCGGTCAAAATATGCTGTGTTTTAAAATGGTAGCCGAGAACGGCGAAGTTGGCAAAGCCGGTCGTCGTGACAAACGAAAAAGCCGCGTAGGCCCAAAAAACCCTTGACAGTTTGTTGGTTTCAGGAATTTTGCTGACCGGCTTTTCCAGTTTCTCCGGATTGGGAACCCGAAGATAGGCGACGAATGCGCTCAGCATGACCAGAACATACGGAATCCAGAGCAGACGGTAACCGGTTTGATAATCCGTGAGACCGCGTTGGCCTTTTCCCAGGGCTAAAAAAAGACCGGTGAAAAACAGGGGACCGGTTATGGCGCCGATCTGGTCCATCGCTTCATGTAAACCGAATCCGAAACCGGTGCCGACCTGCTTGGTCGCTTGAGATAGGATTGTATCCTTCGCCGGACTTCGCAACGCCTTTCCGAGTCTTTCCATGACGATGAAAATCGAGGCGACCTGCCAGACGCCGGCCAGGGAAAGCAGGGGAACCGAGGCCAGCGTGCCGTAGCCGAGGATCGTAAACAGCCAGTAAGCGCGGGTTTTATCGGAAAAATAGCCGGAAACGAGACGGATGGCATATCCGAGGAACTCGGCAATGCCGGCGATGATGCCGACCATCGCGGCATTCGCGCCGAGGATTTTCAAATAGGGGCCATTGACGCTTCGGGCGCCTTCATAAACGATATCTCCGAGCAGGCTGACAACGCCGAAGAGAATGATCAGCTGAAAAGCTTTCCTTCGGTCCGGATTGACGAGTTTTTTCAAAAAAACTCCGTAGGGAGAGGTCGCATTAAGAGGTGATGCACAGATGAATTATGTCGGCTTCGACCATCATCGTCAATACTCGCCTCTGAAATAATTAGCCCTTAATGAGATCTTTTGCCGATGAAAACGTCTCTCTAAGCAGAGAACCGGTTCAGACCCCGATTAAATAAACACTTTACTCCCACTATATTCAGAAAACGGAGAAACCGGGATTTGGAGTCTCCGCGGCAAGCGGTCCGAGAAGTTTTTTTCGGCGCTATTGACATCCGAACTTATATCTGATATATCCTATATAAGTAGTAGGATTTAAACGTGCCCCAGATCCGAACGCAGCAACGTCCTCGACGAGCAACACCGAAGGACCCCCGTTATCACTCCTAATCCCGACTATCGTTGAAACGGACTTGAAAGGAGTCCCTCATGAAAAAAAAGTTTTTTGTGCATTTCTGATCGTTGTCATGCTTGCTTCGAGCGCTTGGGCCCAGTCGCTCTCGTTGGGAGTGAAAGCCGGGATGAACCTGGCCAGGGCGTCGGCGGACGCTGCAATGACCATCGCGGCGGGTCGGGGCCTTCTCCTCGGCGGCTATGCGGAACTGTCGCTCGTCCCGCCCCTGGTCCTTCAGGTCGGCGTTCAATACGCCGAGAATAAAATGAGCGTTTCCGTGATGTCCCCCTTGGACACGTCCGCGATGTCCGTGACGCATCAACTCAATTATCTCGAGATCCCGATCAATCTCAAGCTGGCCATAGGAAAACCCACATTCCAAATCTTCGGCCTCGTCGGGATCAGCGTCGGGGTTCTTATGAAGGCCGTCGACCTGGCATCGGGCTCGAACGGGATGGAATCAAGCGATTATAAAGACTCCCTCAATAAAACGGCCTTGGCCTTTCAAGTGGGAGGCGGATTCGGCATCCAAATCGTCAAGCATATCGAGTTCATCGCCGAAGCCCGCTACGACATGGGCTTGAGGGATGTCAATAAAAGCGGTCAAGCCCTGCTGAGCACTGGCGCTTGGAAAGCCCGGGACCTCACGATCACGGGCGGACTGAATTTCCGTTTTTCCATGGCTCCGGCGAACCCCCTGTATCCCGGCCGATAAAACGGGAAGCGGAACGGACGCCTTTCTGCCGGAAAGGCCTCCGCGGGTTCAATATCCGTGGTAGGTCATATCACCGGCATTTATTCCCGGCCTACTTCAGAAAATGGAGAAGCCGGGATATAGAGGAGCCGGCCCGACTTCGTTTTCTCCGTCGCCGGGAAAAAGCGATGCCCTCCCGTGAGCCGGAGTGCCCCCCCGTCCGGTCGTTTTTCCCGTTGATTTTTGCTTTCGGCGGGGGGCCCGCCGCAAATCCGGAAAAAAGAGATCCCTGGAGGGCATTGACGCTTCGACGATTCCTCTGTTATTCTTGGGACGCTCGACATAAAGGTCCGGAGGGCGGGATGAAACGAATCGCGTCTGTCCTCGTTTTGATGGTCCTATCGCTGGGCGTCTGGTGTTCCTCGCCGGCCCAGATCCCCGGAATCGACCTCAAATTGTTGAAGAAAATACCGGGGTTGGCGGATATTCTCAAAAGCCCGCCCGCCCTGACGACGTCGTTCGCGGACGCCGTCACCGAGGTCCCGTATCTGGACGATTTTAATCCGACGGGCGCGTTTCCGTTGAGCAAACTTCGGCGGACTCCGGACGGGGGATTCGTTTTGGAGCGCCCGGGCGTTTTCCTGTTCGAAAGCCAAAGCTATTGCCTCGGACCCGGGAAACACGCCCCGGGTGGGCAACACGGCTATCTCTACGCCCCGCTGCGGGGCCCCCGGGCCGATATCATCCGGACGGTCCTTCGGAAATCCTGGGCCCAACCCGATATCCCGCAGCGCGATGTTCAAGTTCTTTTGTGGGCCATTATCACGCGGATGAAATTCGGCGACATGGGACGGAACAGGCAGGCGACGGCCGCCCGGCTTCTCACGCCGCAACAGATCATTGAGCTCGACGGAGGAGCGCTGGGGCTCATTCCCGACGGCATCAAAAACGAAGCCTTGAAAAACCTGCCGCCCTCTGTTCGCCGGATTGTCGCTGCCGAGGCGCAACTCCGGCGGCTGTTGACTAAGGCCGAATCGACCTATGAGGAGATGGAGCGGGTCGCCGTCCCGAGCGGGAGCGCCCCTCCGAATCCGAAGGACCGCGCCGTCCCGCGCGGCTGCTGGTCGTTGCATCCGGACGGGTATTTTATTAGGTTCTCGCCGCGTTCCTACAAAAGATTGCTTATCGAAATCTGTCGTCCCGCGCCTATGCGGGTTCGGCGGGACGACCATGGGCGGATCTTGGGAATCGCCGATTCCATGGGAAACCGTCTTGAGGCTGAATACGACGATACCCAGGAATCTCTCAAAGTGGCCGGCGACCCTTCCCTCGAGGGATTCGCCTTCCGTTCCGTGCGTTTCGAAGGCCCCGGCCTTGAACGGCCGGCCGAAACGTTCCAGGCCGAGTGGAGTTGCACGGGCTGGACGTTCTTGGGAGTCCCCTCCGGAAATGGGAAGATTCCGGCCGGTTCAACCCCCTTTCTTCGCGCCCCCGAGCGGTATGAATGGGCCCAAAAGCATAAAAGAGAACTGGATGTTTTGTCCGAAGGGCTGAAAAAACTCGGAGACCGGTCCGCATCGCGGGGATTTTCGTCCGCGGCCGCCGAAGACATCATGGCCTTGGGCCATTTCACGGCGGCTCTGAGGGACATCATCCCTCGAGGCTTTATGAGCGGCAAATCCCTGACGACGGATCCTCTCGCACTCGGCCGGAAAGCGTGGCTCTCCGCCGTCGTCGGAAGCCTGGGCGATCTTCCGAGCCCCCCCGTTTTTGATCCGGCCGAGGATCCTCAGCCCTCAAATTCCGGGGAACAGTCCAATGGAGGCTCGGGGCGAGGGACGGATAAAGCGGAAGACTGTCAGCGCCAATACGACGCGAGCATGGATGAGGCCACCAAGAAGCTTGACGAACGCGTGAAGGATTGTCTGTCGAAAGAAGGTTTTGATAAGAACCTCTGCGATTCGATGGCGATCGCCCTCTGTCTCATAGAGATTTATCTTGGCCATAGAGACAGCTCCGCGTTGCAGGATTGTATCATGGACGCCTGCCACGGAGGGGCCCCGGCTTATGGATGTATCCACCAAGCCGCCGCGGCTTATTTTGCCAAATTGATGAAAGCCCAGGAGGACTACAAGAAATGCATGGGGAAATGAGGACAAAAAGGAGACAAAAGACTCATTTCCTGATTTCCGTCGGAATAGGGTCAATAGGTATTGTGTCTCCGTATATTACATTCGTTTTCGGGCTGATGCCGTCCTTCGAATAGAGGCTGCCGAAAGAGACGATGGACAAAACTCCTCCCGCTAAATCCCAAGTCATTGTCCGTGTTATCGCGGGGCTTCTCATCATTCTGGCATTGCTCTTTATCCCGGCCGGGACGCTCCGCTGGCCCGAAGCGTGGGTGTTCCTCGTCCTTTATTTTTCCTCCGTCGCGGGAGCGTTCCTCTGGATGAAGGCAAAAGCTCCGGACCTTCTCAAGGAACGGATGTCGAGAAAA
>JBGOYP010000218.1:0-4810 GCA_041479785.1 Candidatus Aminicenantia bacterium
ACAACCGTCCCGCGACCGCGCCCAGAATGAAAACCGCAGCCACGGCCGCGGCGAGCGCCCATCGGTTACGCAGCGTCGAAAACGCCCGTGGGCGTTTCTTTCGAATCGCTTGGGCTTCGATCGCCTGCCAAGAAGCCTCCCAATCTGGGGGTGGGACCGGTTCGTTTCTTGCGATCGCCGCTGTTGCCCTTCGGGCTTTTTCTATTCTCTTAGCGCACTCCCGACACAATTCCGCGTGGGATTCCAGGTCCTTGAGTTTGTCGGGCGATGCCAGTCCGAGCACACCCAAGGCCAATTCCTTTTTGACGTCTTCACACGTCATAGCTCCTCCATGATCGGGGATAAATTTTTTCGCAGCTTCGCGACGGCGCGGCCGAGATGCGTTTTTATGGCGCTTCCGCTGCAGCCGAGCGTTTCGGCGATTTCAGAAATCTCGCGATGTTCGAGATATTTCAAATCGAAGATGATGCGCTGTTTGGGCGAGAGGCAGCCGAGAGCTTGATGGATTTTGGCGATCAATAGCCCGGTTTCAGCCGATCTCTCCGGAGAATCGCCGTCGGTCGCTAGACCGGCATGATATTCGGAAAAAGACGTCGTTTGGTCCGTCCTTCGGCGTTGCCGTTTCCGCAGGTGCTCGATGCAGCGATGGAGACATATCCTTCTAATCCAACCGGCGAAATTGGGGTTTCCCGAATCTCCGACGTCCCGAATCCCCCTGAACACTTTGATGAACGTCTCCTGGAGGATGTCTTCCGCGTCTTGAGTTGATCCGGCATAGCGATACGCGAGGCCATAGACAGTCGTGCGATGACGTTCATAAAGCTCCTGAAACCCCTCTTTATGGCCGTCTTTTGCCAGGATTGCGGCCCTATCGTCGGTCATGAGGTCCAGCCCTGAGGTTCCATCTTCGTATATTAATACGCCAGGGGCTCCCGCCGAGTTTACACAAAGGCTGGCGATTTCGAGAAATTTTTAATAAGATAATTCACCGAGTGTTATGAGAACACAGAGCGGACGTCCGGCATGAACGCGATCGTCACCGAAAACCTTCGCAAACATTACGGTGACGTCCGCGCCGTCGACGGCGTCTCATTCGAAGTCCGGACGGGCGAGATCTTCGGCATGGTCGGGCCGAACGGGGCGGGGAAAACGACGACGATCGAATGCCTCGAGGGATTACGCCATCCGTCCGAAGGACGGCTGGCCGTCCTCGGCCTCGACCCGCACGGCCAGGGCTATGAACTTCGGGAGCGGATCGGCGTCCAGCTCCAGGAGAGCTCGTTGCCCGACCGTCTCAAGGTCCGCGAGGTTCTGGATTTGTTTGCCGCGTTTTACCGGCGCTCCCTCGACTGGCGCCCGATCCTCGGCGACCTCGGTCTGACCGATAAAATGCGGGCTCCCTTCGCCAAACTTTCGGGGGGACAGAAACAGCGGCTTTTTATCGCCCTGGCCCTGATCAACGACCCGGAGGTTGTCTTCCTGGACGAACTCACGACGGGCCTCGACCCCCAGGCACGCCGGGCGATGTGGGACCTCGTCAAAGGCATCCGCGATAAGGGTAAAACGGTCTTTCTCACGACGCACTACATGGAAGAAGCCGAAGAATTGTGCGACCGCGTCGCCATCATCGACCACGGCCGGATTGTCGCGCTGGACGCGCCGCGGAACCTCATCGGCTCGCTCGGGGCCGAGAACCGGGTTGTATTTTTCGCCGATGGGGACATCAACCTCGCATCCCTTCGGGCGATCCCGGGCGCGACACGCGTCGAAGGCTCGGGCGGCCGGGTCGTCGTTTTCGGCCGCGACGACGACCTCGTGGTCCGCGTCGTCATGGCCCTCGCCGCGGCCAAGGTCCGCTTCCGCGACCTCCGGACCGAGCAACCGAACCTCGAGGACGTCTTCCTCGCCCTGACGGGGAAAGAGATGAGGGACTAAGAGGACATCATGCGTGGCCTGAAGAAACTCATCCTCGCCCAAATGAAGCTCTATCTCCGGGAGCCCGCCGCGACGTTTTTCACGATCGGCTTTGCCCCGATGCTGCTCCTTCTCTTCGGCACGATCTACGGGAATAAGCCGAACGCGTTTTTCGGCGGCCGGGGCACGGTCGACGTGTCCGTTCCATCGTATATCGCCCTGATCATCATCTCGGTCGGGTTCATGGGCATCCCGATCGCCACGGCTTCCAACCGCGAAGCGGGCGTTCTCCGTCGGTTTCGGATCACGCCGCTCCGGCCGTCGGCTTATATCATCGCGAACATCACGTCGTATTATGTCATGACCGCCTTGGGCGTCGTCGCCCTGGTCGTCGTCGGCAAAGTCGTCTACGGCGTGAGATTCCAGGGCAGCGTCGTTTCGGTTTGGGCCGGGTTCACGCTCGGCAGCCTGGCGTTTTTCGCTTTAGGATATCTTATTGCCGGAGCCGCTTCGACCGCGCGAATCGCCCAGTCCATAGGGATGATCGCCGCGTTCCCGATGATGTTCCTCAGTGGCGCGTCCATCCCCCTCGAAGTCTTACCGCAGTCGGTCCGGAAGATCGCGGCGTTCATCCCCCTGACCCACGTCGTGACGCTGATGCGGGGGCTGTGGGCGGGTGAGGGCTGGGGACGTCACTTGACCGAAGCGGCCGTCCTCGGAGGCGTCTTGGTTGTCGGGATGGCGCTCTCCGCCCGCTTCTTCAGGTGGGAGTGAGAGCTAGGCCGAACGCGGATCGATCGTCGGACTATCGCTTCCCCGGCCAAAGGATTCGGATTTCACGTCCGACCTGCTTGAATTCTTCGTCCCCGGTAACGAGTGGGGCGCCGCGCAGCTTGGCGAGAGCAGCGGCGAAACAATCGGCATAGGACATTCGGACTTTGGCTTTGAATTTCGCGGCTTCGCGGGCGAGCTTCCAATCAATGTCGACCCTCTCGATACCGAGCCGGTCCAGGTCCTCGACCGCTTCGTCGGCCTCTTTCTCGGACGCTTGACGAGCGAGGATGTACCAGACTTCACCCATGTTCGCGACGGTCATAACCAGTTTTCCATTATTTTCGTGGGCTTGGGAAATGATGTCCGCGACCGCTTGACCGGCCGGCTCGCCCGCAAGATAGGCCAGCACCGACCAGGAGTCGAGGACGAGGGCCGGGGGTTGGACCCTCTTCAAAGCTTCCTCTCCCGTTCTTTCTCTTCGACCAAAGCTTCGAGCAAGCCGCGACCTTTATACTTTCCGCAAATCTTTTGGACGAATTCGCGGGTGATAGGCGTCAAGATGATTTGCCGCGTTTGCTCGTTGACGTCCACGTTCAGCCTGGTCCCTTTTTTAATCGACAGCCGCCGCCGGACTTCGGCCGGAATGACGATTTGACCTTTGACCGTCGCATGCGTTTCCATGGCTTCTCCCGAATCCATGGTAGCTGAATATCGAAAGTAAGTCAACATAGATTTCGGATTACATTATGAAAATGCATTACATTTGTGAAAAATTCATCTGATTCACTTTTAAGTGATATTTCTGGTGGCGGTCCGCCTTAAATAATAGACGTACGAGGTTGAAAATGAATCTCACGGGTATTGCGTCACCGAGGACGATCGGCTTCTTATAAGCCGTCGGGTAGCAGCTCGCCGGGGCCCTCCCCGGGTCCGCCGAAAAATTCGGGGCCGCGCGGCAGATAGAACAAAAAGACCCCGAGGGTCAGGATCCCGCAGAAAATGAAGGGGACATTGATGCCCAAGGCGTCTGAGAGAAATCCCGAGACCAGGGTGACAACGGCGCCGGAAACGAGTTGGATGTTCGAGACCCAGCTGTAGGCTTGCGTTTGGTCTTTAACGGGCACCGTTGAGCCGACGAACGTGTGGAGCGAGGGATAGGTCATCAGCAGAAACCCGCCATACGCGATCAGCCCCGTGACCGCGACCCATTTGACGGGCGCGAGACCGATGACCAGCAGACAGACCATAGCCCCGCCCAGGCTGCTGATGAACACCTTTTTTCGGCCGAAGCGCCGGCTCCAGGCGCCATAGCCGTAGCCCGTGAGCGTGCCCAGCCCGACCCAGAGAGCGAGATAAACGCCCGTTTGCCCTATCGGGATTTGATATTTATGGTTGAGGAGTGACGGCGCGTAATAGACGGTCACCGACCAGCCCAGCCCGCCGAAGAAGAAGCCGGGGATATAGCGTTTGATCGCTCTCAGCGATTTCTTCCAAGCGGCGAGCCCGAAAGACGGTCGTTCGGCGCTCTTCGAGGAGACGCCGCGGATCGCTGAAATCCCGAGGAGCCCAAGAACGAGGCCGAACAGGCTCCAGGCAAAGAGCGGCGTTTTCCATGTCCAGTGCTGGGCCATGACCCCGACGGTGAGATATGCCAGGATGACGCCGGCGTTCCCCGAGCCGCTTTGGATGCCCATCGCGTCGTCGAGTTCACGGCCGGAGCCGGACCGCGACTTGGCCACCCAGGCGATGACGATTGGATGGTAAAAGCTCGTGAAAATCCGGAGCATCATGAAGAAGACGACGAGCATCCAGAACGACCGGGCGAACGGGACCAGGGCCATCGAGACGCAGATACCCAGGCCGCTGGCGAGCATCAGGAGGCGATACTCGTGGCGGAACGAGAGGCGGACGACGAGGAATTGAACGATGAACGTCAGCAGCAACCCGAGGTTCGAGAGAAGTCCGATCTGCGCGTAATTCGTGATCAAGAACCGCTGGTTGTAGAGGATGGGAAAGATCATCGGCGTGATGACCGTGGCCGCGTCGGTCAGAGCGTGGAACAGCGAGGCCGAGAGAAGAATCTGCTTTTTCATCGTCGAAAGGGGCTCACTTTATCACTTCG
>JBGOYP010000219.1:0-4798 GCA_041479785.1 Candidatus Aminicenantia bacterium
AACCCTCTGCGCATGGACGGGACGTCGGGGACGCGCGCCGAAAAGACGCGCGCCTTCGCCGATTGGCTCAAAAAAGCCGCCGGCATCCCCATCGTGTTCTGGGACGAGCGGCTCACGACCCGGCAGGCGCTGGGCGTCGTCCACGAACAAAAAGTTCGCCAGTCGGTCCGGAAATCCGTCCTCAACCAGGTCTCCGCGGCCATCATCCTCCAGAGCTACCTCGACAGCAAGCGGGACGATGCGCATTTTCGTCAAGACCGCTAAGGCCGCGCTCGTCCTCGCCCAAATCGCGGTCCTCGGCGGCTGGGTCTGGCTTTATCTCGAATCGAGGTCGCCCGCCGGGGCGCGCGGCGCGGTCCTATTTGAGGTCGCGAAAGGCAAAGCCGTCCGCGCGATCGCGGCCGACCTCAGGGCCGCGGCCGTCGTCCGCAAAAAAACGCTGTTCCTCCTGTCCTATGACCTGTTCTATGCGCCCCGCAACGTCAAGGCGGGAGAGTACGAGCTGCCGAAGGGCGGCCGAATCCGGGACGTGCTCGACAAGCTCATCGAAGGAAAAGTCCTGCTCCATCCCGTAACGGTCCCCGAAGGGCTGACGGGCGCCGAAATCGGGGAGCGGTTCATCGCCGCGGGATTCGGCGACCGCGACGCGTTCGGGTCCGCGTTCCGGGACACGGCCGACATCGCCCTTTGGGACGCCAAAGCCAAAAACCTGGAGGGCTATCTTTACCCGGAAACCTACCTGCTGCCCAAGGGACTTCCCGCCGCGGAAATCGTTCTCCGGATGACCGCTCAATTCAAGAACGTTTTCGGGGCCGCGGAACGGGCGCACGCTGCCGAGCTGCGGATGAGCCTCCGGGAGGTCGTCACCCTGGCGTCTCTCATCGAAAAGGAAACCGCGCTCCCGGAAGAGAAGAAGCTTGTGTCCGCGGTTTTCCACAACCGGCTGCGCCTCGGCATGAAGCTCGAGTGCGACCCGACGATCCTCTACGCGCTGCGTCTCCAGGGCCCGCGCGCCGGACGGCTCCGGACGAAGGACCTGAAATACGACTCTCCCTATAACACGTATCTCTACGCCGGACTGCCGCCCGGTCCGATCGCGAATCCCGGCCGCGAGTCGCTTGAAGCGGCCCTCTATCCCGCGGCCGCGGATTATCTTTATTTCGTGAGCCGGAACGACGGCAGCCATCAGTTCAGCCGGACCCTGTTCGAGCACAACCGTGCCGTCAAGAAATACCAGCTTCAAATTCGGTGACAGATATGCCATTACACTAATTAACGAACGGAAATAAGTGAAATGGCATATCTGTCACCGAATTAATTGCACCGTGAGGGGTTTTTTGGTATAGTGCTCTACTGTTGTAAATATTGTTTACAGCGGACTCATCCGTAACCGCAAGAAAACAGAAAAGTTACGAGCGTTTTTCTTGGCATGGAACTTGCTTTAAATAGGGCGTATTAATACGGCCCCGACGAGAGCGAAAAGAGGAGGACTCATGAACATGAAAAAAACGATGATCCCGGTCCTGGTTGCCGGATTCGTCATCGGGCTGCTCGCGCCCGTTCTGTCCGCGGCGCCCCAGCAAGCCCAGCAGAAACAGGAGAAACAGGACAAGCCGGCCGCGACGCCGGCCCCGCCGCAGCGCATCATCATCCCGAAAGAAGTCAAGGACGTGATGCTGCAGAACCTGGCCGCCCGCCAGTCGCGCGAGGACATCCCGTTCGCCATCGCAAAAACACTCAACCTCCCCGCCCGCGACGGCGCCTACATTTACTTCTTCCTGAAGATGAAGAACTCCGACCTGGGCTTCGCCGCGAATCCCCAAGCTCCGGACAAAATGAGAGCGGTCTTCGACGTCTTCCTCCAGTTCTACAAAATCGACGGCCAACCACAACCCCAGCTGCTTCGCGAGGTTTATTGCCCGACGACGATCGATGACGCGGCCGCCACGTTCGACCCGAACAAGGAAGAGAATCTCAGCGTCGGCTATCCGCTTCTGCCCGGGACCTATTTGGCCGCCCTGGCCGTCACGAGCCACGACCTGAAAAAGATCGGGCTGCAATATCAGGAGTTCGTGCTGCCTAACCCCCAGACGTTCACCAAAGAGCTCGACACGACGCCGCTCGTCTTCGTCTCGGACGTCCAGGAAAACAAGCCCGTGGAAGTCATCCCGGCGCTTCACAGAAATACTTTTCGTTATGCCACCTGGGAGCTTACTATGAATCTCGATAATTCGGCCAAGGGCGGCGACGAGATGGAGACGTTCTTTTTCATCTACGGCGCCCAGCCGAACGAGCAAGGCAAGTACAATATCGAATGTCAATACGAAGTCAACAAGGGACAACAGCCCGCGATCAAGTTCGCGCCCCAGGCCTATATTTCGCCGTTCATCGACCAATCCCTGCCGATGAAACAGACGCTTATCACCAAGACGACGGACGAAAAAGGCGTGGCGACGGAGAAACAATCGGTCCAAGACCTGCCCGTCGGCACGTACACGTTCACCGTGAAGATCACGGACAAGGTTTCCGGCCGGACGTGCGCCAAATCGGTCGATTTTACGGTGAAGGAAGCGCCCGCGAAATAAAAGTCGCTGTCATCGCGAGCCCCGAATGGGCTGAGGCGACGACCTTATTGGTCGTCCCGAGGAGCGAAGCGACGTGGGGATCACTCCTCTTAATTATCTTTTAATCGAAAAAATCTTGCGGCCGTTGCCGGCGCCCTCTTTTCCATCGAGGACGACGTCCACATAATATTTTCCCGGGGCCGCCAGCTCCCGGGAGATCGTGAAGAGGATCGTCCTCGACGCCTGGGCCGCCTCACGCGTTTCCGAGAAAACGCGCGTCTCGGTGAACTTGTCCTTCTCAGCCGTCCCCAGCTTATAAACCGTGAATTTAAGGTCGAACGCCGCCACGAGCTTCCCCTCGATATCGCGGAAATTGACCCGCTTGACGGGGATCGACACGTCGAAGGTCCGTTTCTCGGCGTCGTATTTCAGGCCGAAATTGATGAAGCTGACCTGCGGCCCGGCGCTGGTGAAGGTCTCGCCGAGCTTGGCCATGTCGATCGCGTTGAGGAGGTCGCCGTAGATGTCGTCGACGGCCATCCTGTACCTGTTCTGGCCGATCGGGCTGCGGAAGATGACAGCCAGGTCATAGCGGAAGTAATACCAGACGAGGATCGTTTCCAGTTGGTTGTCCAGCGGGGAGTCCTGGTATTCCTCCGTCCGGTCCGGCGCTCCGAGATAGAGATAGATCCGGCCCCGGTCGGTGTTGTAGCCGCGCTGTCCTTCGTTGAAACGCTTGGTGACGTAATCGATGCGCTTTTCGAAATCCGCCCGGAATTCGTTCTCCGGGGTTTCTGGGTCGGGGTCGCGCTTTTCCCAGAACTCCTTCATGAAATCCCGCCGCGCCTCCAGGTCCGGCAGGTGGACGAAGATGTCCCGTTCGGCGTCGGTCATGACCAGGCCCGCCGTTTCGAAGAACGACCGGCTTTCAGGGTCGAGGTTCGCGCCCGTTCCCAGCGAGCAGGCCGCCAGGGTGAGGATCGCCGCCGCGCCTATGAAGCTCCGCAGCGTTTTGAACGTGTTCGCCTCCCGGGGTCACTTCTTCAAATATTCGAGAAACCCCTTGACTTGGTCGACTTTCGGCGATTCAGGAAACAGCTTCAGGAATTGCTCGAAGACCCCGATGGCCTCGGACTTCTGGTTCATCGCGACGTAGGTCAGCCCGAGATGATAGTAGCCGTCCTCGAAATCCTTCTGGACTTCGGTCGAGCGTTTGAAATATTTGAGGGCGTCATCCAGCTTGGAGGCCTTGAAGTAGTTGTACCCGATATTGAAGAGGACCGCGGGGTCGTCGATCTTTTCGAACTGGATCTTTCCGTAGTACTCGAGGGCCGTATCCTGCTGATTCCGGTTGAAATAACAATTGCCGATCGCCTGGAGGGCGTCGGCGTCGTCCGCTTTTTTCTCGAGGACCTTCTTATAAGCTTCCTCGGCCTTGTCGTATTGCTCCTCGGCGAAATAGCAGTTGCCGATATTTTTCCAGATGATATAGGCTTCCGGATATTTCGCCAGAATCTGGTTATACCCGTCGAGGGCCCCGGCGTAATTCTTCTGTTCGAAAAGCGTGTTCGCGGCGACAAGCATGTTCTTGAGCTCGTTGGTGAGGGCGAGGCCTTCCATTTTTTTCAGGACGACCTTCATCTCGGGGGTTCTGGTAAGCTCCAGGACCGCCGCGCTCGTCCGAAACGGCACGTAGCCGGGCTTTTCAAAGTCGAGGTTCCACGTCCCGGCGCGGAGCCAAGCCCCAATCCATTTGCCGTCGCTTTCCGACTTGACCGTGAACCCGCCTTTGAAATCCACGGAGTACAGTTTGATCGTGACGTCCGGAATAGGTTTGCCTTGTTCGTCCAGGACGATCCCCAGGAGCCGACCGTTCCCTTTGAAGTCCTGGGCTAAAAGAACGCCCGTTGCGCAGAGGGCGCATAGGATGATGACGGCGGCTTTCTTCATCGGAACCTCCTCAAAAATATTATATGCATATTCCGTGCCAAAAAGGGATCATGCCGGGCATCAGTCCTCGTTTGCATGAGAGTTTATTGTATCACCACGGGAACTAAAAAAAAAGGGGCGCTCGGGATATGCCGCCCGTCACCACGCGGATTTTCCCCGGCGCGGAAAATCCGCTCGACCTCGCTCTCGAGCTCTCAGAAAAGCTGCGCTTTTCTGATCCGTGCCCGCTCTCGCTCTCGGACGGGTTCCGGGCGACATACCCCTCGCGCTGAGCCAAAGACAAC
>JBGOYP010000220.1:0-4796 GCA_041479785.1 Candidatus Aminicenantia bacterium
GGCAACGAGAAGATCGCCCCCAACAACCGCCGACAGCAGCCCGGCCCGGCCCAGGGCGTCGGCATCCGGACCAACGGCCAGAACCTCGACCTCAACCGCGACGCGATCAAGGCCGAAAGCTATGAAATCCAGGGCCTGCTCAAAAACGTCCTGAACCGCTGGGACCCGTTTCTGCTCATCGATTGCCACACAACGGACGGCGCCTGGCACGAGCCGACCGTTACCTATAGTTGGCCGCTCAATCCCAACGGCGATACGGCCCTCCTCGAGTTCCAGCGGGACAAGATGCTTCCGGAGGTCGAAAAGATCATGGAGAGCAAATACAAGACGCTCGGCCTGCCCTACGGCGGGTTCCAGGACTCGCGCGCGCCGGAGAAGGGTTGGGTCACGTTCGACTCCCAGCCGCGCTATGTCACGAACTACATCGGCGTCCGCAACCGGATGGCCATCCTCGACGAAAACTACGTCCACGCCGATTTCAAGGCGCGGGTCGCCGGTAATTACGCTTTCCTCGCGGCGATCCTCGATTACTGCGCGGCGCACGCCGAGGAGCTCGCGAAGACGATGGCCGACGTGGACGCCCGGACGGTCGCTCGCGGCCTCAACCCGGGACCGAATAACCAGTTCGCCGTCGAATTCGAGCTCAAGCCGCTCGCCAAACCGGTCACGATCCTCGGCTTCGAGATGGAAACCATCCAGCGGGAAGGGTCGAACTTCCCGCAGATGAGGCCGACGGACAAGAAAAAGATTTACGTCGTTCCCTATTTCGCGGACTTCGCTCCCAGGCGGACGGTCGCTTTCCCGGCCGGATATCTTATTTCGAAGCCTTCGTCCGAAGTCATAGAGAAGCTCCTCCAGCACGGCCTGCTCGTCGAGCGGCTCGTGGAGCCGGCGAAACTCGAAGTCGAGTCCTTCCGGGCTAAGGAAATCAAGGGCGCGGCCCAACTCTATCAGGGCCACCGGACGAACTCCGTCAAGGGTGAATATACCAAGGAGCAGCGTGAGTTTCCGGCGGGAACGGTCTTTGTCACGACCGCCCAACCACTGGCTAACGTCGCGGCGTATCTTCTCGAGCCTGAGAGCGACGACGGACTCGTCGTCTGGAATTATTTTGATAAAGACTTGGCATCGGGAGGATTCGGCGGCGGCCCCGCCGGATTCCCGGTTTGCAGACTGCTGAAACCCGCCGCCCTCGTCAAGGAAACGGTCCGGTAATTATTTCTTCTTTTTTTTCGCGGCGATGAGGTATTTGCCGCAGTTTTCGCAGATATAAATGTCGTTCGACCCCTCGATGGCCGAGCTCATCCGGGTCGAGACGTTGATGTTGCATCCCTGGCAGACGCCGTCGTCGAGTTCGGCCACGGCGAACCCGTAGCGCTCCATCAGCTTGTCGAACCGGCCGAGGAGAGCATGGTCGAGCTCCTCGCGGATCAGGGCGGCCTGGGCCTGGAGCGTCTTGAGCTGGGCCTTCGGCGCTTTTTCCTTTTTCCACTCGATCTCCTGAAGTTTTTTAAGGAGGCTCGCGCGGCTGACGATCTTGTCTTCCTGCGGAAGGCGGAGCTCGATCTCGCTGAGGACGTTGTAGAGCTCGGTCTTGTCGTGGGACGCGAAGAGCCGGTCCCGGAACCCGGACTTGCGCAGAAATTGGGCCAGCCCGGCGAAGAGGTGGTTGAACAGACCGGGCAGAGACGGGTTCCAGACGATCAGGATAATCAAATGGATTTTTTTCTTGTCGACGGCATCGAAGTCGATCCCCGGCTCGGACCGGCCGACGGCGATGGCGATGTCCCCGCCCGTCTCGACGCGGGCGTGCGGCACGGCGATGCCTTCGCCGAGCGCCGTGGAGTCGAGGTTTTCCCGGTCGATGAGGCGCGTCAGGAGGAGTTTTTTGTTCCGGATGAGTTTCTGCTTCGCCAGGACATCCAGAAGTTCTTCGACGGCATGGACCTTGTCCTTGGCTTTGAGGTCGGCGATGATTTGGCTCGGCTTGACATAGTCCGAGAAATGGGAAATACCGAGGAGGTCGTTCATTAAAGGTAATTATAACAGAAGGAAGAAGATACGTCAAATTCGAAATATTCGGACGAGAGGTCCGAATTCGCCCGAATCGGGACCGTAGCGTCCGCTTTTCGGCTCACGCCTCGCGACGTGACTCTCGCCGGGCGAGCTCGTAGGTTTCCCGGATTCCCGATAATCCCGCGGCTCGTGACGCGAGCGCCGCTCCGGCCGCGGCGGCCTCGAAGGCAGATACGCCGCGAGCAAGGTCCTGCATCGCTTTCGAACAAAAGACGTCGCCGCAGCCCGTCGTATCGACCA
Source organism: Candidatus Aminicenantia bacterium (assembly GCA_041479785.1). Classification (GTDB taxonomy): domain Bacteria; phylum Acidobacteriota; class Aminicenantia; order Aminicenantales; family UBA4085; genus JBGOYP01. The sequence goes on from JBGOYP010000220.1 coordinate 2,317, forward strand.
CGCATTCGGCCGCGGGCGCCCGGACGAGCCGCGATTCGCGGGGCGTCAGCGTGAGCACGCCGTCCTTGCCCATCGTTACAAAAACCGATTGGACGCCGACGCCGAACGCTTCGCGGCAAAACGCGGCGATCTCGGCCTCGTCCGGCCAGCGCTCCGGCCGCCCGATCAGCGAAGCTACTTCCTGGCGATTGGCCTGAAGATGCGAGGCCCCCGCGACCCAGAAGCGCCAATCCGGGAAGGCGACGTAGTCGCGGCGGCCGCGGAGCTTTTTCGCCAGGACGAGCGAATGGATATCGACCCAGATCGGACAGGTTGCGCGGTCGACGACCGCCCGCCAATCCGCGAGGGCGATGTCGAACCCGGAATTAAAAACCATCAGGAGCATGTCCAATCGTGCGAGCCCGGCGAAAACCGACGCCGGGTCAAGCGGAGGGACGACGGACGACAACACTTCCTCGCGTTCCTTCAGTTGCTCGGAATATCGGAGATGAACTTGATTCCCTGGCCCCGCGACATAGGTCAGCCCGGATTTATCGAGGGTCGTCCAGGACGCCGTGAGACGTTCGACCTCGGGCCTCAGGCTTTCGCCGCAGTTCGAGGCGAGCAGGACGTCTTCGCCGAGCCCGCAGAACACGGCCGCTTGATAGAGGATCCCGCCGAGTCCGCGGATGACCGGCCCGTCATCGCGTGTAATGTGGTCGGAGGTGATCGTTCCGATCAAACCGAACGTGCTCATGCTTTCGCCTCAAGGAAGATGGGGTCAGACCTAGTGCCCCGTCTCATAAGTGCGCAACTAGCTCTGACCCCGATTTACCTGATGAAAAACCGGAGTTCGGTCCGTTCTTCGTTCCGGTCCGTGGCCGGGGCGGGTTCGGGCGTCAACGAGGAAATCTCGCACCGGAGGTCCGGCGTCATAGCGATGTCCATCGCGGCGACCGCCGCCCGGAGTTGCTCGACGTTCCGGGCGCCGACGATCGGCGCGGTCACGGCCGGATGGCCGGCGACCCAGGCGACGGCCAGACTCGCCGGATGGTCGCCCCGCTCCCGCGCGAACGCCGTAAACCGGTCGGCTGTCTCCCACATCCAGGCGTCGGCGTACCGGGCCTGATAAATCTTATGCTCGTTCATACGTCCGACATCGGGCCTCTTCCCGACGCCGTATTTCCCGCTCAGCATGCCGCCGCCCAACGGACTGTACGTAATGACGCCGAGGTTTTCGGCCTGGGCCATCGGAAGGATTTCCGACTCCGCCTGCCGCTTGAGAAGGTTGTACATCGGCTGGATGACGGCGAGCGGCGACCAATCGTGGCAGGCTTGAACGCCCAGCGCCTTCTCGACCTGCCACGCGGCGAAATTACTCGCGCCGGTATAGAGGATCTTGCCCTGGCGGACGAGGTCGTCGAGGGCCCGGAACGTCTCCTCGAGCGGAGTTCGGTCGTCGAAGCGGTGGATGAAATAGACATCGATGCGGTCGGTATTCAGACGCTTGAGGCTGCCTTCGACGGCGGCCCGGATGTGATAGCGCGAGGCGCCGCTGGCGTTAACGTCAAGCCCGCTCGGGAAATAGACCTTGCTCGTGATGACGACCTCGTCGCGGCAATCCCGGATGAGACGTCCGAGGATCTCCTCGGACTTGCCGCCGGCATATATATCGGCGCAGTCGAAGAAATTGATCCCGGCCTCGCGGCAGGCGCGGAAGACCGCGGCCGACGTCTCTTCGTCCGATTCCTTGCCGAAGGTCATGGTCCCGAAGCAGAGCGCCGAGACCTTGACTCCTGTCTGACCCAAGAATTTATAAGTCATATCGTCCTCGCTCGTTTCCTCCGTCCTCCCGGTATTCTAATCGTTTGCCGCGAAATTGCAATCGCGGCCGCGGCCTGGCCGTCTCTTTACATCCGGCGCGGCTTTCGCTACGATACGCTTTCGGAGCATCGCCACCCCCCTAAGGAGGGACGCCATGACAAAGAAGGTCGGCTTTTCGGTTCTCGCCGGGATCGCCCTCGGCCTGGCCGTGTTCGTCGCCGCGGAAGCCCAGCCGAAAGCCTCGCCGCCGATCCTCGTGGCGTCGTGCGGGCAGAGCCAGGGCCACGAGATGATGAGCATGATCCTCAAGAAAGTGGGCGTGGCTTACGACATCGTGCCGACGGCGACGGTCAAAGACCTCCACCTCAAGCCCTACAAGACGCTGATCGTGACGATGGGCGCCAGCCTCAAGGGCATGGGCGCGGCCGGCGTCGTGATCGATGATGAACTCGCCCGGACGACCGCGCTCATCGCCGCGGCGAAGGCGGCCAAGGTCACCGTCATCGGGGCCCACATCGAAGGGATGTCGCGCCGGGCCCAGGGCGCCGCCGCCGGCGATACGACCGACGAGCTAAGCATCGACGCGGTGGCGCCGAAGTCCGACGTCCTCTTCATCAAACACGAGGGGAACACGGACGGCCGGTTCACGACGATTTCTCAGGGCCGGAAGATCCCCA
>JBGOYP010000221.1:0-4759 GCA_041479785.1 Candidatus Aminicenantia bacterium
CAAAGCCAACCTCGAAGAGATCCGGGCGGCGCGTAGAACGTAGCAGACTACTTAGAATAAAGCTCTATAATCCTAGCCTTATCTTCGTTATCTTTATCACCCTTATAATAAATCTCGATTAGCTCGATACAGAAACAATTTTTTATCGATGAACGTTTTTAGGTCGTTTTCCAAGGTCGGGAATTTTTTCGAGAGTTTTTTGACGTCTTTATCGAAAGACGGAACTCGAGTGACTTGCTTAAATATCGTCACCGTCGTTTCTCACGGAGTACTCCGGAGTTCTGTAGAACACCGACTCATAATCAATGACAGCCCCGTCCTCCGTCGTAAGCCAGGGAACGTCCTTATGGGAATACTCACTGATCTGTGTGGCGTTCATATCCGATAATCTTGCTAAGACGCTATCGATGATTTCCTTTTCGTTCGCTTTCAAGCCGGACAGATCGGCTTGCCTTCTTGGAAGATACTTGGTGCGCGGATAATCAAAGTAATCATCTTTCACTTTGATGATTTCTTTATTCTTTAACATAGTTTCCACGATTTTCATGAATTCGATCGGAGTCGGACCATATCGATTTTTTTTGTAGGTCGCGCCGATCAGCTGTTCTTCGTATTTTTCATAGAAGTCGAAATCCATGAAATAAAGCAGCTTGTATATAACCGTTTCGCCGATATTGGGTTTTGCTCCGATTCTATTAAGGACATAGAGCAAAACTTCTTTAAATTTCGACAGGTTTTTCTCGGGGATGCTGTTCCTTAGGACATCGTTTTTGCTATAGGGTACGTGATCTTCTTTGATGATTACTTGATATTGTTTTTGAGGATTCATCAGATCGTCGATGGAAACGTTAAAGATGTCCGCTAATTTTTTAAGTTCTTCGGCCCGGATCTTCCTTCCGCCGTTTTCCATCTGGGAAACGGTCGGCCGAGAGACGCCTAGGCGTTCCGCGAGCTTTTCCTGGTTAAATTCGAAAACTTTTCGCAGTTTTTTAATCCTCTGCCCGATATTGGCCATTTTATTTTCTCCCGTTTTGTATTCACTATAGCATATGTTGGATTATATGTCAATGTCTTGATTTATATTCCAACATTTAATTTAAGAGAATAAACGACGGCGTTTGAGGCGGAATATCAAGGTATCGAGTGCCGCCGGCCCCGGATCAATTTTCGGACTTCGCGGCAGGGACGAGATTGTGGTTTGAGGTTCGGCCGATGAGAACGAAAATCGCAACCCAGACAAGGAGGGCGGAAAAAAAGTAGGGAGAGAGCGCTTCATAGACGAGGGACGCTTGCCTCCCCGGCATCACGGCGGGGAGAAGCGTATTCAAGACGAAAGATAGGCCGAGGGTCGTGAACAAAAATGTCCGATACGGCCGTCCGGACGGATGGTAGACAAAGGCGGCGAGAACGGCGCTCGGGAAGAAAAGAGCCGAGAAGTAAAGGCGCGTGTTGTGAGGAGAAAGGATAAGAAGCGAAGTTGTCAGAAGCGCATATTGGAGGGCAGTGCGGGCTCCGTCCGGCGACGTCCGGACGAGCGCTTTGCCAAGCAAGACGAGGAAGGTCAGGCTCGCGAGAATCAAGATCCCGTTGATGAGGCGAGGAGGCCATGAGACCAGGTTGACCGCCGGGTATTTTTCGGTCTCGGCTGTGACGATATTTTCCCCTAGGTACTTGAACACCACACCCCTCAACGAATGGTTGACGGGGTCCTCCCCCCGGGAGACGGCCGTCGTTACCCAAGTCTTCGCCAGGCCGATATTTTCTTCCCAGCCCAGATAGAGGGCCGGGCTCAGGACCAGGACGACAAGCCAAAGGATACAGTAAAGACAGAGCTTCCAGCGCCGGATGAGCGCAAAATAAGCGAGAACGAGGACGGGCGTCAGTTTGACGCAGATGGCCGCTGCCAGGAGAAACGACGGGGCGATCGCCGCTCCTCGCTTCGCGTAATAAAAAGCCAGGACGATGAAAAAGAGGACCAGGATATGGATGTTCCCCATGCGGAGCTCTTCCACGATATAGCCGCCCGTCACAAAAAACGAGAACCCCAGGACTTTCCAAAAAGGCGGGTTCTTCAAGTTCATGAGCGTCGTCGTCATACTAACGATAGCGACGAGAGCCGCGACCTTTAAAAGGTACCAGAGAAACGCCGCTATCTGCGGCGGCAGGAGGGAGAACGGGACGAAGGCGAAGGCGACCGCCGGCGCATACCGAAAGGCCAATCCCCCCTGACGGTAGAGGTCGTATTCATGTCCCAGGAGCTGTTTCGCCGCAGAGTAATAGACTAAGAAATCGGGCTCCTGGACGGAGATATACGCTCCGAAGGCGAGGATGCCGCCGAGAAACAAGACGAATCCGATGAAATATCTCTTCTTTGCGGACGAAGAAACCGGCATCCCGAAGGAAATGTATAATATTCGAGAAATATCCGTCAACTCGGCCGATCCCCGTCTTTCTTTTGATTTTCCCAAGCGAGATGATTTAAAATGCCTTCGGTATGATCGCGTATCTCAAAGGAACCATCCTCCATAAATCGCCCGGGCAGGTGACGATCGACTGCCATGGCGTCGGCTACGCGGCGGCAATCCCGCTTTCGACGTTCGTCAAGATCGGCGAGGAGGGTTCTCCCGTCGAGCTGTTCATTTACACCCACCTGACCGACAGCTCGCTTTCGCTCTTCGGGTTCAGGACAGCCGATGAACGCGAGCTCTTCCTCAAGCTCATCAGCGTCTCGGGGATCGGCCCGAAGATCGCGATGAACGTCCTTTCGGGGATGACGCCCGACGACCTCATCGAGGCCGTCCAAAAGAGCGACATCGCCCGCATCACGCTCATCCCGGGGATCGGAAAAAAGACGGCCCTGCGGATCGCGATGGAGCTCGCCGACAAGATCGAGAAAAAAGAATCGCTGCTGGCGAGGAAAACCTCCCCCGAAACCGAGGACCTGATTTCGACGCTGCTCAATATGGGATTCAGGCGAAAAGAAGTCGAGCGCGTTGTCGATGATACGCTGCGGGCTCACAAAACCGAAGGCTTCGAGAAGCAACTGCGCGAATGCCTCAAGACGCTGGCGAAAGTGTAAAGGACGACGGACGAACGAGAGATGCGCGAAAAAGGCGTGAAACTGACGGCGGCCCTGACACCCGTCCGGACTCGGGAAGACCTTCTCTTCGAGGACAGCCTCCGGCCGCGGAGCTTCGAGGAATTCATCGGCCAGGACACCATCAAGGCCAACCTCAAGGTCTTCATCGAGGCGGCGAAAAAGCGCGAAGAGCATCTGGACCATGTCCTTCTCTACGGACCGCCGGGCCTCGGGAAAACGAGCCTGGCGTATCTGATCGCCAAGGAGCTCGGGGTCGGCATCAAGCCGACGGCAGGGCCCGTCATCGAGCGGACCGGGGATTTGTCGGCGATCCTATCGGGACTTCAGACGAAAGAGGTCCTATTCATCGACGAAATCCACCGGCTGCCTCCCTCGGTTGAAGAAATCCTGTACTCGGCCATGGAAGACTTCAGTCTCGACATCATCATCGGGCAGGGACCGAGCGCCCGGAGCCATAAGCTCGCCCTCAAAAAATTCACGCTCATCGGGGCCACGACGCGGGCGGGCCGGATCACGGCCCCCCTTCGGGGGCGGTTCGGCATCGTCCACCGACTGGACTATTATAAGGACGAGGACATAAAACAGGTGATCCTGCGTTCGGCGGGGCTGTTGAAGGTCGATATCGACGAGAAGGGCGCGGAGCAGATCGCGTTGCGCTCGCGCGGAACGCCGCGCGTCGCCAACCGGCTGCTGCGGCGGGTGCGGGATTTCGTCGAGGTGAAGGGCCAGGGCGTCATCACGGCCGCGGGGGCGAAGGCCGCGCTCGATATGATGGAGGTCGACTCGCTCGGCCTGGACGACGTAGACCGCAAAATCCTGACGACCATCATCGAGAACTTCGGCGGCGGGCCGGTCGGGATCGGGACGATCGCCGCGGCCATCGACGAGGAAAAGGATACGATCGAGTCCATCTACGAGCCGTTCCTGATGCGCATCGGGTTTTTAGACCGCACCAGCCGCGGCCGGAAACTCACGGCCAAAGCGTACGAACACTTGGGCTACGCCTATCCCCATCGGGCCCATCCGTTGCCTCAGAAGAAATTGTTCAAAGATTAGATCGGACCGTGCGCGTCTCCGATTTCGATTATGACCTCCCGGCTGAGCTCATCGCCCAGACTCCGCTCCCAAACCGCGATGACTCGCGGATGATGGTCGTCCGGCGAAAAGACGGAACAATCAGACACGCCCGGTTCAAGGATTTTCCGGAATATATCGGCGCCGGCGACGTCCTCGTCCTGAACGACACGAAGGTCATTCCGGCCAAAGCCTGGGGGAAGAGAGGCGGAGCATCGGTCGATTTTTTATTCATAAAGGAACAAGCGCCCGGGTCATGGGATGTCTTGTGCAAACCCGCTAAGCGTATCCGGGTCGGAGACAAAATCGATTTTTCCGACGGGCTCCAGGCCGAGGTTGTCGGGACCGGCGTCGAAGGCCGCCGGACTCTGCGCTTCACGGTCGCTAATGTCCTCGGACATTTAAGGGACATCGGCTACGCGCCCCTGCCGCCGTATATCAAGCGCAAAAAGCAGGATGCCCGAGAACGCCCGCACGACCTCAACCGGTATCAAACTGTGTTCGCGGCCAAAGATGGCGCGATCGCCGCTCCGACCGCCGGACTTCATTTTACGCCGGATATCCTACGCAAGATCGAAGACAAGG
>JBGOYP010000222.1:0-4758 GCA_041479785.1 Candidatus Aminicenantia bacterium
AGCTTTGCGCCTCATCGGGAAGCGGACAGAATCCGCACCCTGACTTCTCCAAGGAGCATTGAAATGCCAAAAAAAACGGCGTTCTTTCTCTTCGGGCTTTTCCTGTGTCTTTCCCCGGGCTTGATCTCCCGGCCGGCCGCGCCGACCGACTCGAATGTCATCGTCAAACCCGACCTGTTCGACGGACTGCGCTACCGCCTGCTCGATTTCAGCCGCGGCGGGCGTTCGACCGCCGTAGCGGGAGTCGCGTCCGACCAGCTGACGTATTACTTCGGCTCGACGGGCGGCGGAGTCTGGAAAACCCGGGACGCCGGCCTGACCTGGACGAACATCTCGGACGGATTCTTTGAAGCCGGCTCCATCGGCGCGATCACCGTAGCCGAGTCCGACCCCAACGTGATTTACGTCGGAACCGGGTCCGCCTGTCCGCGGGGCAACATCTCTCCCGGCGTCGGCATGTATAAATCCACGGACGCGGGCAAAACGTGGAAGCACACCGGCCTGCGGGAGGCGGGACAGATCGGCCGAATCCAGGTCCATCCCAAGGACTGCGACCTGGTCTATGTCGCGGCCGTGGGGCACATCTTCGGGCCCAACGACGAACGCGGCGTCTTCCGTTCCAAGGACGGCGGCAAAACCTGGGAAAAGGTCCTGTTCGTCAGCCGGAAGACGGGCGCCGTCGACCTGTCCATCGACCCCAACAACTCCCGCGTTCTTTATGCCGCGGCCTGGACCGTCGAGCGGAAGCCCTGGACGATCGACAGCGGCAGCGAAGAGAGCGGCCTCTTCAGGACGACCGACGGAGGCGAGACGTGGACGAAGGTCTCCGGCGGCGGTTTTCCTTCGGGGATTGTCGGGAAAATAGGCATCGCCGTGTCCGCGGCCAAACCCGACCGTGTCTGGGCGCTCGTCGAGGCGCCGGAAGACCGGGGCGGCCTCTTCCGGAGCGACAACGGCGGCCAGAGCTGGCTGAAAGTCAACGGCGAACGCCGGTTTCTTCAACGTGCCTGGTACTATATCCACGTCTACGCCGACCCGAAAAATGCGGACTCCGTTTACGTCCTCAACACGGGATTCTACAAATCGCTCGACGGCGGTCGGAGCTTTCAAAGCTTCCGGGTGCCGCACGGCGACAACCACGACCTTTGGATCAATCCCTCCGACCCCATGAAGATGATCAACGCCAACGATGGAGGCGCCAACGTCTCCTTCAACGGCGGTCTATCCTGGACGGGCCAGATGAACCAGCCGACGGCCGAGATCTATCGCATCACGGCCGATACGCGGTTCCCCTATCGCGTCTACGGCGCCCAGCAGGACAACAGCACGGCTTCCGTCCGGAGCCGGGGCGCGGGGGAGTTCTACGATGTCGGCGGCGGGGAGAGCGGCCATATTGCCGTCGACCCGCGCAACCCCGACATCGTTTACGCCGGCAGCTACGGCGGGGACATCACCCGGATCGACGTCCGAACGGGATTGATCCGGAGCGTTGTCGTCTATCCGGAGTCGGCCACGGGTCAGCGCGCTTCCGACATGAAGCTCCGCTTTCAGTGGAACGCGCCCATCCGCATCTCGCCGCACGACTCCGACGTCGTCTACACCTGCTCTCAGTTCGTACACCGCTCGCGCGACGGAGGACTGAGCTGGGAGACGATCAGCCCCGACCTTACCCGAAACGACAAGGCCCGGCAGGACTACTCGGGAAAACCCATCACCCACGACGGCACGGGCGTGGAGGTTTTCTGCACGGTCTTCGCTTTCGAGGAGTCGCCCCTGGTCAAGGGCCTGCTCTGGGCGGGCAGCGACGACGGTCTCGTGCACGTCTCGAAAGATAATGGCGCGAGCTGGAAAAACGTCACTCCGGCCGGCCTTCCCGCCTGGGGGACGGTCAACATGATCGAGCCCTCCGCTCATGACCCCGGACGGGCGTTCATCGCCGTCCACAAATACCGCGAGGACGATTTCCGGCCGTATATCTTCCGGACGACCAACTACGGCGAAACCTGGACGCCTCTCACCGACGGCAAGAACGGCATTCCGGCGGGGCATTTCGTCCGCGTCGTGCGCGAGGACCCGGACCGCAAGGGCTTACTCTTCGCCGGGACGGAATTCGGGATTTACATCTCGTTCGACGACGGCGCCCATTGGCAAACCTTCCAGCTCAACCTCCCGGTGACGCCGGTCATGGACCTCATGGTTCACAAGAAAGACCTTCTCGTGGCGACACAAGGCCGCTCGTTCTGGATTCTCGACGACCTGACCCCGCTCCACCAGGTCAACGACGCGATGGCCAAAAGCGCCGCGTATCTGTTCGCGCCCCGGCCGGCGTACCGCGCCCCCGAGTTCGCGGCGGAGGTCAACTTCTATCTCGCCGAGACTCCCAAGGCCCCGGTCACCCTCGATATTCTCGACGGCGAAAACCGCGTCGTCCGGACGTTCACCAGCCGTCCCGGCGGCGGAAGCGGGCCTGCCGAAGCGCCGGCCGAATTTGCCCGCTCCGCCGGCCCGCGGTTTACGGTCAAGGCCGGCCTTAATCGTTTCACTTGGAACCTCGCCTTCGAACCGGCCTTCCAGATTCCTCCGAGAATCGTGATGTGGGGCGGCGGCGGGGCCGGGCTGAAAGTCGTTCCCGGCACCTACCGGGTGCGCCTGAACGCCGGGGATTTCAGTCAGACCCAGACGCTTGAGGTCCTCAAGGACCCCAGGAATCCCGCTTCGGACGCGGATTATGCTGAACAGCTCGAACTGGCGCGGCAGGCCGGAGAAAGGATCGGGCAATTGTACGCCGGGCTCCTCAAGCTGCGCGATGTCCGGAAACAAGCCCTCGACCTGGGTCAGCGGCTGGACCAGGGAGGTTACGGCAAGGGTGTTGCCACCGCGGCGAAAATTCTCTCCGATAAGCTGTCCGCCGCCGAAGCCGAGATCACCCAGGTCCGGGGCGAAGGCGGGCAGGACGCCTTGAACTTTCCCGGCCGGCACGACAACCAATGGGTCCGGCTCTACAACGAAATCATCGACTCCGACGGACGGCCGACGGCGGGCTGCCGGCAGCGTTTCGAGGACCTGAAGCCCGAGTTCGAACAGCTCATGGCCCGGCTCAAAAATCTCTTCGACGCAGACCTGGCGGAGTTCAACAAGCTGGTGAAAGACAAGGGCTTCCCCGCGGTCGTCCCCGCCGCCGAAGCCGTCAAAAAATAGAGATTCCGTCTTATAAGTCGCGGCGCGAAGCGCCTGGACACAATAAGTTCATTTATCTCGGTTTGAGCGTCACGAAGCCGGCCTTCTCGAGTGCCCGGAGATAATTCTCGACCTCTTTGAGAGGCAGGTTTCCCGATTCCCCGGCCGCGGCGTTGCGGATCTCGAGGATGCTCTTCCGGCCGTCGATAAAATTCCGGATGACATAATCCGAACGGCCGACCTGAAACGCGGGCATATCCTTAGCCTCGCGCATCTTCGCGTTGAAATCTTGGGCGTCGAAGAAGCCCTTCATTTTTTCCGTCCTGACCGGGATGATCTTGCCGAGGCGGATCTCGTCCGGCGTCAATTGGGGCCGCACCGGCTTGATCCCGTCTTGGACGCAGCGGGCGTTGTAAACTTTCGCCAGCTCCGTGTCCGAAGGGATCCGCATGTCGTCAATCGATTTGACCTGGGCGGCGAGCAGATTTTCGAGCCCGGCATTGCCGCGGATGAAGAACCGGACCGAACCAAGGGCCTCTTCCTGCCGCAGGAACGCCTGATTGATGACGTTGACGGCGTCCTTGTAAACGTCGGCGAGCCTGGCCTTGTCCGCCGCGGCGATCATGTTGATCGCTTTGACCTTGACCTGGCCCAGCCGCTCGTAGGATCGCATCGCGACTTCCAGGATGACGCGTTCGACCTCGGCCGGCCCTCCCCCCGCGAGGACGATGGCCGACGCGGCGCCGATGACCACGACGCGCTTGAACTGCGTGGAATCGGATTTGTCCACGGTGTCGCCGCTCGTGTGGTACCACATGTCTGGCCAGACGATGAGCATGACCGCCGGAATCCCCCCGCTTTCGTTGAATATGACGTGGTCGCTGCCGCCGCTGTAAGGGTCGATGACGTAATAAAACGGGTCGCGCGACCCGGTTGGGGACCAGATCGGAAGGTAGGCTTCGCGGCCGTTGTTGCGCTGGGTCGTCCCGACCCACCCGTAAAACGCCCGGACGACGTCGTTGAGGCAGGACGGGAGCGATCCCGGCGCCTGGACGAGCTCAAAAACGCTGCGGTTTTTGACGAGGCCCTCGCCGACCATGTCCTGGTTGATGTTGGCGAAAATCCGTTTCGCAACGTCGGGGTTCAAGCGCAGGTAGGCCGACGTCCCGGACATTTCGGGGATGAACAGGAACCGGACGGTCCTTTTGAGCGGCGGGATCTTGCCGTCGTCCATGAGCTTGCGCAGGACGCGCGCCGTTTCCAGGATCGAGCAACAACCGCTGATGTTGTCGTTGGCCCCCTGCTTGGCGAAGCCCTCAAAGAGATGGGCCGAGAAAACAAGCTCTTCCTCAGGATACTCCTGGCCTTTGATCACGGCCTCGACCATCTGCTCTTTGTAGGGGACCATTTGCGTCTTAACGACGGCCCGGACTTCGATTTTTATCCCGCGCTCGAGCGTATCGCGGAGATCAGTGCCCTGGCGCGTCGAGACCATGAAGCCGAAGGTCTTCTTCATGTTTTCGGCCGAGCTGACCGAGCTCCAGCCGACCTCGTCCGGGTCGTATTCGGAATGGCTCGACG
>JBGOYP010000223.1:0-4750 GCA_041479785.1 Candidatus Aminicenantia bacterium
TGTGCTGGGCGCAGACGGCGATCTCGAGCGTCTCGCGCTCGAGGTCGATGCCGTGCGCCCGATAGACCTCGACCGCGGGCGGGTTCATGTGCTTAAGGCGTTCGACCGGCGTCGCCTGGGTCGCTCCCGACCTCTCGAGATAGGCGCGGGCGTCCGGGCTCAGCGCCGCGAATGAAAAATCATCCAGCCGGCCGGCTCCGCCCGGGTTGTTCCGGAAATCGAGAAAAACCCGGCGGCCGCGTTCGACGGTTTCATGATAGACGAGGATGTCGATGAGCGAAGAGCCGAACCCGGCGACCTTTCGCGGGTCGAACGGCCATTGATAGCCTTTGAGGAAGATCGCCGTCGCGAGCCGGCCCATGTCGGGAAAATAATCGTTGAGGAATTCGCGCTCGTCCCGTCCGTTCCGGTCCGTGGAAATATACCGAGGGACGACCTGCTGGTATGTTCCCGAGAGGTTCCAGCGGAACTTGAGCGAGGCCAGGCCGTATTGCGATTCGGTCAGATTATGGCCCGCGGCGCCGGCTTCGAAGGCCAGGCCGTGCGCGCCCGACTGGCGCTCGGGATAGACCGAGGCTTTGTAGAGGCCCGCCGGGCCCCCCGTCCCGAGAATGACATTGACGGCGTTGAAGAGCACAAACGCAGGGTTCTTTCCTTTTGCTTTAGCGGCGTTGAGAGCGACCGCGCCGATGACTTTTTTTTCGTCTTTCGCGCCGTCCGTCAGCAGGGCGATGACGGGGTGCCGGGCGAAGACGCGAATGCGCCGTTTTCGGACCGCCCGCGCCAGCGCTTCGAACATGAACCGCGACGTCAGAGGGCCGGCCGACGTCGCCCGCTGCCGCGGGTCATGGTCGGTTTTATAGCCGACGTAGGCGCCGTACCGGTCGTGCGGGAAAGGGACCCCGAGCTCGACGAGATGGTGGAACGCGGCGGCCGAACCCATCGCCTCACACAGCGCGATGTCGCCGTGCATGCATCCGCCGTTGAAGAGGTCGCGCGCCATCTCGAACGGCGAATCGGGCCGGTCGCCGGCCAACGAGAGTTTGTAATACGTCTGTTTGTCCGACCCCGCGTTGGCCGACGTTCCGCCGTCGAAATCTTCGGTGACCACCGCGATGTCGCGCTGCCCGAAGTCCCAGAGCCGAACGGCCGCGTTGAGCGCCGCGGCCCCGCTTCCGACGACCAGCGTGTTCAGGGAATAGAGCGGGAGCCGGGTCCCGCCGACGGCCACGGCGCTCCTTTTCATTTTCGCTCAAACTTCAGGCGATCGCCGTCCTTGAGCGTGAACGGCGTTTTCGTCCCGTCAAGGTCGATGACATAAGAGCCGGGAGGCAGGGGAATCGAGCTTTGAATGTTGCTGACGTGGCCGACGAGTTGCCCGGATGCGTCGAAGATCTTGTGCCCGGCGGAATCGGCCCGGACCACGTCTACGATCCCCGGGTCGAGCTTCACGGTTTCACCGGCCTTGACCTCGGCCGCCCAGCCGAGCGGGCCGAACATCACGGTATACCGGCCGGGAATGAGCGTGATGTTGTCCATGGTCGCGCTGACGCGACCCTCGACGGCGCCCGCTTCGTCCAGGACGTCGTGCCCTTGGAGCGAGGCGTGGCTCACGACGAGCGATCCCGGGATCAAACGCGTCGTTTCGCCGGCTTTGACCTCGACGTCCTTCCAGACTGACGTTCCGAACGTCACCTCATACCGGCCGGCCGGGACGGCCACCGTCGACCGGAGCGAGTTCACGACATCAACCTTCTCGCCGGCGCCGGACGTCCTGACCTCGTGACCGGTATAGTCGGCGCCCTTGATTTCGATCCATCCTTTCGGCCCGCTTCTGTCGGACCGGCCCTGGGCGTTAGCGGAGCCGTCTTTTTTCGAGCATGCGCCGGCGTTGAGCAGGAGAAGGCAGACGACCGCCGGAACGAGAAATTTTGTTTTCATCCGTCCCTCCATGGCGAAAAGCCGGAACGAAATATACGCCATCGGCGACAAAAGTCAACTTTCTTAATTTCGGTGACAGTCAACTCAATCCCTGATCTCGGCTCTCGATCGGAATTAAGGTCATGCGTTATCTGTCACCGTATTTCGGTCAGTCGCTGGTGACGATGAAAAACGGTTTCTGGTGGAAGCTCTTGTACAAAGGCCGCAGCCGGTCGCGGTCGTAGTACTTGTCGACGTCGACCATTTTTTTCATGCTCGTCACGATTTCGATCGGCACGTCGTCGTATTCGCCGTTGCGGAGGCAGACCATGCGGCCCGATTTGTGGTCCATGATGAGGTCGAGAGCGATGTTGCCGTAGGCCATGGGCACGATCGAATCGATCGCGTCGGGGTCGCCGCAGCGGACGAGATAACTCAGGTTCTGGCTGATGACGTTGATCCGGCGGCCGGCGTTATAGCGGGGCGACAGGTCCCTGAGCCGGGACGAGATGACTTCTCCGATGCCGCCCAGCTTCTTATGGCCGTACATGTCCTTTTCGTTGCTGGCGAAGATCATCTCGCCGCCCTCGAACATCGCGCCCTCCGAAACGATGACGACGGAATACAGGACCGGGTTCGTCTGGCGGTCCTCGGTCAGGAGCTCGCAGAGGCGCTCCATGTTGAATTTGTGTTCCGGGATGACGCAGCGGTTGGCCGCGCCGGCCATGGTCGGCAGGATGGCGGTGAATCCGGCGTAGCGGCCGAAAACCTCGATGACCAGGAACCGCTCGTGCGATCCGGCGGTCGTGCGCAGGGCGTGGGTCATGCCGATCGTGCGCGTCACGCACGTGCTGAAGCCGATGCAGTAATCGGTCCCTGGGACGTCGTTGTCCATCGTCTTGGGAATGGCGATGACCTTGACGCCCCGGTGGTGGAGTTCGAGGGCGTAGCTCAGCGTGTCGTCGCCGCCGATGGGGATCAAGTAATCGATCCCGAGAAACTCGATGTTCTTGAGGACTTCCTCGGTGAGGTCGTTGGTCCTGGCCGAATATTTCTCGCGGAGATGGGCGGGGACGTTGACGTCGGGAACGGCGCTGGGCCGCGTCCGCGAGGTGTGCAGAAACGTCCCGCCGGTACGGCCGGTGCGGTTGACGATCTCCTTGGTGAGACGGAGGCAGTGGTCGGAGTTGTCGCACGTCCGGTCGCGCTCCATCTCGACGAGCCCGGCCCAGCCGCGCCGGATGCCGATGACCTCGTAACCCTCGTGGAGGGCGCGGAGCGTCACGGCGCGGATCGCCGGGTTGAGGCCGGGGACATCGCCCCCGCCCGTCAAAATGGCGATCATGCCTTTGCTCGTTTTCGCGTTTGCCATGGCCGTCTCCTTCGAAGTCCCGTTGCCGGGGAACGCCCTCGGGCCGGACGACGCATTCGCCTCTTGAGTCTATGAGGATGGCCTCGACTGGGCTGAAAGGCCCGAATCTGGCGGACATTATACCGGATTCCGGAGAAAAAATTAACCGGCCCCCGCCGGCACGGGCCGTTTGTAGACCGCTTTGTCCCGGACGACGCATCCGGCCGGGACGCCCGCCCGCAGGGACTCCGAACATCCGGAGCAGGCGACGCACGTTTTTTTCGGGTCGAGAGCGCCGCTCTCGCGCAGGTCCGCGGCGAAATCGGGATAGGCGAACGAGAGCCGTCCGAGTCCGGCGAACGTGGCGCCGCCGTTTTGGAGCACGGCCGCGGCGACATTAGGGAAAAAATGTCGCAACCAGGAGTATCCCGTGCCGACGACCGGAAGGTCCGGAAATTCGCGCTGGACCCCGCGCGCGAGGTCGAGCAGGCGCCCGACCCCTTCCAACGGATGCTCGTCCGGCACCGCTCCTCCGGCGGCCGGCCGGTCGAAAGGCCGTCCGAAGTGAGGTTTATATGAGGGAATTCCCGCCGTTACGTTGATGAGGTCGAGGCCCGCGTCGCGCAGACGACGGACGGTTGCGAGCGGTTCCGTAAGGTCCGGGATCCCGGGCCGGGCGGGGTCGGCGCCGAAACCGTACGGATAGGGAAGGGCGTCGTACGCGCCGAACCGGGAGGCGATGAGAAGCTGGGGGACACGCGATTTTATTCCGCGCGCGATTTCGTCGAGAAATCGCGTCCGGTTCTCGAGCGGACCGCCGTAGCGGCTGTCCGTCCGCGTCCGCGCGCCGAGCAGCTCGGAGATAAGGTAACCGTGGCAGGCTTTGAGGTCGATTCCGTCGAAACCCGCTTCGGCGGCCAGGCTCGCCGCGGTTATGTACGTCTCTTGGAGCCGGACGAGGGCTTCGTCGCTTATCGTCGGATAGTCGGCGGGGAGCCGATGCAGCGGGTCGAGAAACGGGTTGCGTTGAGCGATGACGGGAGACGGAGTACCGCGGGGTTTGGAGAATCGGCCCGAATGGGTGAGTTGTAAGATAAGAAGGACGTCGCGGGGCGAAAGGCTTTGGACCCGGGCCGCGCGCCGCGTTTCTTCGACTAACCGCTTGAACTCATCGACCGTCGTTTGGTCGATCAGCAGCTGACGAGGGTTGGCTCGTCCTTCTTCGGCGACGGCGGCGGCCTCAAACCATATCAGGCCGCATCCTCCTTCGGCGAAGCGCCGGTAGCGGCGGAACGTCAGCTCGGACGGCGCGCCCCGGGCGTCGGCGTCCGAGCCCTCCATCGGATGCACGATAAGGCGGTTCGAGACGGTCGCGCGGCCGACCGCGGCCGGAGCGAAAAGGACCTCGATATCTTTTGAGAACGGAAGCGCGATGCCGAGAGCTTCGGCTTTCGCCAGAAGGCCGCGGGCCGTCCTGAA
>JBGOYP010000224.1:0-4740 GCA_041479785.1 Candidatus Aminicenantia bacterium
CTCAAGATCATCGCCGAAATACGCGCCCATAAGCCGAAGATCGTTTTCGCTCCCTACTGGGTCGAGCGTCACCCGGATCATGAAAATACGTCTCATCTCGTGCGCGAATCGGCCTACCTTTCGGGATTGAAAAAAATCGATACCGGCCAAGACGCCTTTCGGCCGCGGAGAATCGTTTTTTACCAGAGCCGGTTTGAGTTCACGCCCTCGTTCGTCGTCGATACGTCAAGCTTCCACGACCGAAAGATAAGCGCGATCATGGCCTACGCCTCCCAGTTCAATCGTCCGGACCGGCCCGGATCAAGCCCCGGGTCCGAGCAAACGTCCCTCAACCGGCCTGAGTTCCTGGATAATATTGAAGTCCGGGATAGGAAATACGGGCTTCAGATCGGCGCGAAATACGGCGAGCCTTTTCTTATTCGCGAATCCCTGAAAGTCGATGACCCGGTCGCATTCTTCGGGCCGGAATCCCTATGGACGATCCCATGAACATCGGCATCATTTGTTATCCGACCCACGGGGGGAGCGGGGTCGTCGCCTCGGAATTGGCGATCAGCCTGGCTCAAAAAGGCCATGAGGTCCATATCGTCAGCTATGCGCCCCCTTTTCGTTTGCGGGCGTTCCATCAAAACATTTTCATTCA
Organism: Candidatus Aminicenantia bacterium; assembly: GCA_041479785.1. Lineage (GTDB taxonomy): Bacteria > Acidobacteriota > Aminicenantia > Aminicenantales > UBA4085 > JBGOYP01. The sequence continues at coordinate 644 of JBGOYP010000224.1, forward strand.
CGAGGTCGAAGTCGCGTCCTATCCGCTGTTCAAGTCCCCATCCTATGAGTTGGGGCTGGCCGCCAAATTGGTCGAACTGGCGGAGATCCATCATCTCGACATCATTCATGCCCATTATGCCATTCCCCACGCGGCCAGCGCCTATTTGGCCAAACAGATCTTAAATGACCGGCGGCTCAAGACGGTCACGACCCTCCACGGCACGGATATCACCCTGGTCGGGGCCGACCCTTCGTTCCGCCGGGTCGTCAAATTCGCGATCGAGAAATCGGACGGCGTCACGGCGGTGTCCCATTATCTTAAGAACCGCACGATCGAAGAATTCGACATCCGCCGTGAGATCCGGGTCATCTATAATTTCGTCGACCCCGGCCGGCCGGAACGGAATCGCGGCCAGTGCACCAGAGAGGCGTTTGCTCCCAAGGGGGAGAAGATCTTGATGCACGCCTCGAATTTCCGCCCGGTCAAAAGGGTCGGAGACGTCGTCCGGATTTTCGCCCAAGTACGCGACCGAATCCCGGCCAAGCTCCTCTTGGTCGGCGAAGGGCCCGACCGTCCGTTCGTCCAGCAGTTGGCGAGCGAGATGAATCTCGGCTCCGACGTTCATTTCCTTGGAGAGCAAGATCAGCTCGAGCCTTTGTTTTTCTGCACCGACCTGTTTCTCCTCCCCAGCGAACAGGAGAGCTTCGGGTTGACGGCCCTGGAGGCGATGAATTGCGGCGTCCCCGTGATCAGCACCGATGTCGGCGGATTGCCCGAGGTCATCGCCCAGGGAGAGACGGGATATATGTTTCCTGTCGGCGATATCGCGGCTATGGCCGGGAAAGCCGTTGAACTTCTGAACGATCCGGCCGCGCTTGGACTTTTCAAGACTCGGGCGCGGCGGCGCGCCGAACAATTCTTTGACGCCGCCCGGATCATCCCTCAATACGAGGCCTTTTACCGGGAGATATTGAACTCTTAGCCCATGGGTTCCCTCGACTGGATCGTCCTGAGTTCCTTCCTCTTGTTTGTAGCCATCTACGGCGTTTGGAAAACCCGCGGCAAAAAGGACGTCCAGGGCTATTTTCTAGCGAACAAATCGACGCCCTGGTACGCCATCACAATTTCGGTTATGGCCACCCAAGCCAGCGGTATCACCTTTCTGTCCACCCCGGGACAGGCTTATGTGGACGGGATGCGGTTCGTCCAGTTCTATTTCGGTTTGCCCATCGCCATGGTCATTCTCTCGATCACGGCCGTTCCTATTTTCCATCGACTCAAGGTTTACACGGCCTACGAATATTTGGAAAAACGATTCGACCTGAAAAACCGCGTTTTAGGAAGCGTCCTCTTTCTTATCCAACGCGGACTCGCCGCCGGCTTCACGATCTTAGCTCCGGCCCTGGTCATATCCGTCATTCTCGGCTGGGATTTCCGGCTGACGATCCTCATCACCGGAGGGCTGGTGATCCTCTATACGACGGCAGGGGGGACGGAGGCCGTCAGCAAAACACAGTTGCTACAGATGATCATCATTTCGCTGGGGATGGGAGCGGCGCTCTTTATGATTTTTCGCCGTTTGCCGCCCGACATCTCTCTGGCCAACGCCGTTCATGTCGCCGGAAAGCTCGGGCGCCTGAACGTCGTCAATTTCGCTTTCGATTGGAAGGACCGCTATAATTTTTGGTCGGGCCTCATCGGCGGGGCTTTCATCGCCCTCTCGTATTTCGGGACGGATCAGACCCAGGTTCAGCGCTACCTCTCCGGACGTTCGGTCGGCCAAATAAGGATTGGGCTCCTCGCCAACGGCATCCTGAAAGTCCCTATGCAGTTCATCATTCTATTCATAGGGGCCATGGTCTTCGTTTTTTATCAATTCGTTACGCCTCCGTTGTTCTTCAATCCGGTCGAGACTGCCGCCTTGAAAAACAGTTCTTACGCGGATGCTTATGCAAACTTGGAAGCGGACCAGGCTCGCCTGAGCGGCGAAAAGCAGGAAACGCTCAGGAAAATGCTGGCCGCGATCGAGGCCCGAAACAATGCGGACGTAGATGCCGCTTCGAAAGATCTCCAGCGAACGAGAGAATCGGAACTCGGCCTCCGGCGCGACGCCATCGAGCTCGTCAAGAAAAGGAATCCCCTGGCCGAAACCAACGACACCAATTACATTTTTTTGAGTTTCGTGACCCGGTTTTTGCCGGTGGGTCTCGTCGGGCTGATCCTGGCGGCGATTCTCTCGGCCTCGATGTCGGCCTCATCCGCCGAACTCAACGCGTTGGCCTCGGTCACGGTGCTCGACATCTATAAACGAATTTTAAGGAAAAACGCGCCGGACCGGCACTATTTGATCGCTTCAAAAATGGCCACGGTCTTTTGGGGAATTTACGCTATCTGTTTTGCCCAGTTCGCCAACCATCTCGGCTCCTTGATCGAGGCCGTGAATATTTTGGGGTCCCTCTTTTACGGCGCGATCCTGGGAATCTTTCTCGTTGCCTTTTATTTCAAAAAGATCGGCGGCCAGGCCACCTTCATCGCGGCGATCGTCGCGGAATTGGCCGTCCTGGCCTGTTATTTTTTTACGAAGATCCCCTTTTTATGGTACACACCCATCGGCTGCGTAATTCTTGTCTCTTTGGCCAACATCCTGAATCCTTTCATGGCGGGAAAAGACAGGAAAGTTGACTCTCCCGCGGTTCCTTGTTAGTCTTAAGCCACGCCGAACATTTGGGGTAAGCCGTGACCACGAAATGTCCGAAATGTCATTACGAAAACCCTAGCGATACGAATTATTGCGGGAAGTGCGCCACGCGGATCCGCCCGTTAGACGGAGACATTCTTTCCAAAACCATGACGGTGGGGACGCACCCAAAGGTCCCGGGCAAAGAAGGCATAATAGCCGGGAAATATAGGATTATCAGCGAGCTGGGAAAAGGCGGGATGGGGGTTGTCTATGAAGCCGAAGATGCCAAGCTCGAGAGGTGTGTCGCTCTGAAATTTTTGCCTCCGGAGCTGACCGAAGACCCTGAGGCGAGAGAGCGTTTTATCCGGGAAGCAAAAGCCGCCGCGGCGCTTTCCCACAATCATATCTGCACCGTCTACGAGATCGGCGAAGAGGAGAATCGGCTCTTTATCGCCATGGAATATATCGAGGGCGAGAGCCTTAGGCAGAAGATCGTGAAAGGACCTCTTCCTCAGGCCGAGGCGCTGAAGATTGCGATTCAGGTAGCCGAGGGGCTGGTCGAGGCTCATAAAAAAAAGATCATCCACCGGGATATCAAACCCGGCAACATCATGCTGACGGATAAAGGCGTGGCCAAGGTCATGGATTTCGGCCTGGCCAAGGCTTTGGGCAGGTCGCTCATCACCACGGAAGCGAAAACGATGGGGACCGTGGCCTATATGTCGCCGGAACAGGCCCAGGGTCAGCTTGTCGATTATCGCACGGACATCTGGTCTCTGGGCGTCGTCCTATACGAGATGCTCACCGGGCAGCTTCCCTTCAAAGGCGAGTACGATCAATCCATCATCCACTCCATATTGAACCGGGAGCCCGAGCCGATTTCCAAACTTCGGAAGGATTTGCCGAAGGGACTCGAACAGGTCATCGGCAAAGCTCTGGCCAAGAATCCCGCCGGCCGCTATCAGAGCATGGAAGAATTCTTGGAGGACTTAAAAGCCGTGGCCGAAGGGCTTAAGCCGCTCAAGGCGAAAATGGGGTTGTTCCGAGGCAAGGTCCTCGGCCTCAAGAAAATCTACGCGTATGCCGGGCTTGGAGGCCTCATCGTCCTTTTCGCCCTGGCCTTGGTCTTTTTTACCCGTTCCCGCGGCCCGGTCTTTGACTCCATCGCCGTTCTCCCGCTCGAGAACCTTTCCGGAGACCCCCAGCAAGAGTATTTCTCCGACGGAATGCACGAAGCGCTGATCACCAATCTCGGCCAGCTCGGCGGCTTAAGACGGGTGATCGCCCGGAGCTCGGTGATGCGCTTCAAGGGGGATACGAAAACGCCCCTGCATAAGATCGCCCAGGAGCTAAAGGTCGCCGCGCTGATGACGGGCGCGGTTCTGCGATCAGGAAACCGCGTCCGGATCACCGCCCAGCTGATCAACGCCGCGAC
>JBGOYP010000225.1:0-4729 GCA_041479785.1 Candidatus Aminicenantia bacterium
ACCACGGCGGCGGCCTGTTCCGGATCAAGGCCGAAGTCGAAAACGCCGGCTTCTGGCCGACGGCTTTCGCCCACGCGGTCACGGCCCGGGCGGTGAAAGCGACCATGGTCCAGCTCCAAGTCAAACCGGAGGCGATCATTTCGGGCAACGCGAAGACCAACTCGGCCCAGGTCCTCGGCGGCTCGGGCGGCCGGGCCAAATACGAATGGCTGATCAAAGCCAAGTCCGGGGACACAGTCGAACTCAAGGTCGTTTCCCAAAAAGCGGGGACCGACAAACGCTCGGTGACGCTGAAGTGAGGAGGCCGAAAATGAAATACGCCAAATATCTCATTCTCTTGGTCGCGATCCTGGCGCTTATCCCTCAAGGCGGCCTGACCCAGAAGACCTCGGACCCCCAGTTCAAGGTCAAGCTCGACTTCGACCGGTGGCACGATACCGACGAGCTGTACGCCGACATGCGGAAACTCGCGGCCGCTTTTCCGACGTTCGTCAAGGTCTCGTCGATCGGAAAAAGCTACGAAGGCCGGGACATCATGCTCGTCACGGTCAACAATCCCGACACAGGCTCCGAGCTGAGCAAGGCCGCGATGTGCATCGAGGCCAATGTCCACGGCAACGAGATCCAGGGCGGAGAAATCTGCGTCTACACGGTCTGGTTCCTGATGGAAAATTACGGCCGGCTCGACCAAATCACGAAGCTCGTCAACGAACGCGTCTTCTATATCATCCCGACAATCAATCCCGACGGACGTCAATATTTCTTCATGAGTCCGTCCGGAAGCGCCCGGACCGGCCATGTCCCCGTCGATGACGACAGCGACTACCAGTTCGACGAAGACAAGCCCGACGACCTGAACGGCAACGGCGTCGTCGAACAGATGCGGAAGTATATCCCCGGGAAGGGCAACTACCGCATCAGCCGGACGGACCCGCGGATGCTCGAACCGGTCGGCTTCGGCGAGACCGGAGACTATATCCTCCTCGGCCGGGAAGGCTGGGATAACGACGGAGACGGCCGCGTCGATGAGGACGATTTCGGCCAGTATGACGGCAACCGGAATTATCCGACCGACTGGCAGCCGAACTACATCCAGAGCGGCTCGATGGACTATCCGACCCAGATCCCGGAAGCCCGGGCCGAAGTCGAATTCCTTTCCGCCCATCCGAACATCGCCGGCATCCAGTCCTATCATAACAACGGTGGCATGATCCTACGAGGCCCCGGCGCGGAAGCGATGGGCGAATACCCGTCGGCCGATGTCCGGGCTTACGATGAGCTCGGCCGGAACGGTGAACGCGTCCTGCCGTTCTACAATTACATCGTCATCTGGAGCGGCCTCTACACCGTGCACGGGGGATTCATCGATTTCACGAATGACGGGCTAGGCATCATCTCGTTCTCGAACGAGCTGTGGGCCGAAGGCCAGTATTTCACGAGCCCCGAGCTCAAAGAGCAGCAGAAAGACCCGAACAGCCCCATCGCCCCCCAGAAGTCGCGCTACTACTTCAACGATAAGCTCGAGTTCGGCGAGGAGATGACGGAGTGGAAAGCGTTCAAGCACCCGCAGTTCGGCGACGTCGAGATCGGCGGTTCCTGGAAGAAATTCACGAGCCGCGTTCCGCCGCGGTTCATGCTTGAGGAGCTCTGCCACCGCAACATGGCCTTCACCCTCTACCAGGCCGACGAAATGCCGATGGTCAAACTCGGGGACATGACGGCAGAGAAACTGAGCGGCGATGTCTATCGCGTCTTCGTGGACATCACGAACCCGAAGGTCGCACCGACGATTCTCGAAAAGGCCGCCCAGAACAACACGGTCCGGCCTGATTTGCTGACGCTCGAGGGCAAGGACCTCGAAGTCATCTCGGCAAGCTGGATCGGCAACAAGGAAACCTACAAAACCAATCCAAACGTGACGAGCTTCATCGACCAGAAGAACCTGAAACGGATCCTCTTGCGCAACGGAACGCCGGGACGGACGAGCCGGACGATCGCGTATTTCGTCAAAGGCTCGGGCGACCTGAAAGTCACGTACGACAGCCTGAAAGGCGGAACGGTCACCAAGACGATTAAGCTGCAATAGCGCGAAGGTCCCTGGGGACGCTTCTCATCCCCTTGGAGGGAAGCGTCCCCTTTTTTCCCGTCTTTGTCTTGACAGCGTCATATATTCCGGCTAAATATTATGGCCGGGCCGCTCGTCCCGTTCCGGGGAGAATGAGCGGGCATAGCTCAATGGTAGAGTACGGGCTTCCCAAGCCCGGTGTTGTGGGTTCGAGTCCCATTGCCCGCTCTCTCTCCCCGGACTTGCGCGGAGGCGAGCCCGATTTCCGAGAATAGGCCCGCGTCTCGGGCCTCGTGGGAAAAATGCCCTCATGACATATTGGCGCCTGATCGTGCATCCCCGGCCGTTGCGCGGCTCGTTCAACATGGCCTTCGACGAATTCTTGTTTTCGTCATTGACCGAGGGACCGGGGACGTTCCTCCGGTTCTATCAGTGGGAGCGGCCGACGGCCTCGCTGGGACGGTCCCAGAACGTTCGGGCGGTCATCGACTTGGACTATTGTCGGAACCACGGGATCGATGTCGTCCGGCGCATCACGGGCGGCAAGCTCGTCCTGCATTATGAGGAGGTCACGTACTCGGTCTGCTCCTCCGACGCCGGCCTGTTCACGCCGACCCTGGCCGGATCTTATCGCCTCATTTCGCAGGCTTTGATCAAAGGGCTCGAACACATGGGTCTGACCGGCGCGTTGGCCGACAAGGCCCCGCCGTTTTATGCCAAAGGAACCATGCCCTGTTTTTCCCATCCCGCCCAGGACGAGATCGAGGTCGGAGGACGCAAAATCATCGGAAGCGCCCAGACGCGGACCGGCCCGCGGTTCCTCCAGCACGGGTCGATCCCCCTGGCCTATGACGCTGCCCTTCTCAAGGGCGTGGCGGCGATGACGGATGACCCGGCCGAGATCCGGATGACGTCGCTCTCGGAAGAGCTGGGCTTTCCGGTTGCCGCCGACTGGGCCGAAGAACGTCTCATCGCCGGATTCGAGGACTTCTTCGGCGTCCGGCGGGTCCCGATGACGTTCACGACGAACGACCTGAACCGCATCTCCGAGATCGAAGAGCGCCGCTACGCGAATCCGGAGTGGACCTTGCGGGGACCCTCCGCCGAAAAAGACTTGTAAGCGGACGAGTGCTCGAAATAACTAAAGAGGGGTGGCGCCGATTTGATACGTTCGCGGCGCCAAACCCCGATTTTCAAATCGGGGTAAAAAGCGCCGCTCAGTATCAACCCTGAGCATACCCCGGGCTTCAGCCCGCCCTCATTTGCTTCGCGAATGAGGACTGCAAAGCCCGGGGAGTCGAATGGGTTGAATTAAAAATTAGGGCGCCGGATCGTCGCCAGAAATTTCTTGACTTCGTCGATCGCCACGGTTCCATCCCGGTTCGTATCCATCATCCGGAAGAGAACGGGCCGAGGAAACTCGTCGGGAGTGAGCTTGCCATCCTTATTTTTATCGAGCCGGTCGAACCACGCCTTTTCCTGACCCGGCTGGGGAAGCGCGGCCCGCTGGTTCGGCGTGAGCTGATTTGGATTGCGCTTGGCTAGGGGGGCCGGTTTCCATTTCGGCTCAGCCAGCTCGGCGTTCCAAACATCATAAAGCGCCTGAAGCTTTTTCACGTCCTCGGGCCGGTCCTTTGCCAGGTTCCGGCTTTCGCCCGGGTCGTTGACGACATCGTAGAGGCCGCCCTGGTCCGCTTGTCCCGACCAGACAAGCTTGAGGCCGCCGTGCCGGACCGCTCGCTGGTTGGCGAACATCCGCCAATAGAGCGTTTCGTGAGGCGTTTCGGCATTAGCGCCGGTCAGGTAGGGGACCAGGTCGACGCCGTCAAGCTTCCAGGCCGGGTCGGCTGCGGCACCGGCGGCAGCGACAACGGTCGGATGGATGTCGAGCGAGATCACGGGCCGGTCGTCGACTTTTCCCGCCGGCAACGTTCCTTTCCATTGCATCATAAACGGGATGCGGATGCCGCCTTCAAGCGCCTGGGCTTTGAAGCCGCGGAGCGGGGCGTTCGACGACGTCGTCTGCGGAGTGGGGCCGCCGTTGTCGCTGAGGAAAATGATGAGGGTTTTTTCTTCGAGATTGAGTTCGCGGAGTTTCGCCAGCACCCGGCCGATCGCATCGTCCATGGCCGAGAGCATGGCGGCGTGCGTTCTGCGCAGGTCGTTCTCGATATTTTTGAACCGGTCGAGATATTTCTGACCGGCTTCCATGGGGGCGTGGACGGCGTTGAAAGGGAGATAGACGAAGAACGGCTCGTTCTTGTGGCGGTCGATGAACGATAGCGTTTCGCGGGCCAGGGCGTCGGTCAGATATTCTTTTTCCTCGGCAGGTTGCGTTCCGCGCTGGATCGAGCCGTCGTTCATCTGCCGGCTGCCAGGCGTATAAGAATGGGCCCCGCCCAGGAACCCGTAGAATTCGTCAAAGCCGCGTTTCGTCGGATGAAACTGAGGCTCGAATCCAAGGTGCCATTTGCCGAACATACCCGTCGTATAGCCGAGCTTCTTCAGCCGCTCGGCGATCGTAGGCTCATCGAGAGAAAGGCCGAAATCCGGCTGAGCCTGGTTGATCGGGCCGGGGTTGGTCTCGTGGCCGAAGCGCTGCTGATAGCGGCCGGTCATGAGCCCGGCGCGCGTCGGAGAGCAGAGCGGAGCCGAGACGTAGCC
>JBGOYP010000226.1:0-4673 GCA_041479785.1 Candidatus Aminicenantia bacterium
AGTGACGGCCGTTCGCCGCTCTTTCTCAGGAGAATCCGCTTATGATGAATCTCATGCCCGTTCCCGCCAAGGTAAGCCTGGACCAGGGCAAGCTGCGCATTACCGAAAATTTCACGATCGGGGCCCTGGGCGAACGGGGCGACCGGACCCTCAAGGCGGGCGTCCGGTTCATGACCAGGCTCGCGGGCCGGACGGGCCTTTTTTTCAAACAGGATTTCCCGTTCGAGCTCGCGAAGTCGAACCAGGCCACGCTCCTCACGCGGAGCGACCGGCCCGGACGGCTCGAACCCGGCGAGGATGAATCGTATAGCCTGACCGTCAATCTCGACCGCGTCATGATCGTTGCGCCCACGGACCTCGGCGTTCTTCACGGCTATGAAACCCTTCTTCAGCTCGTCGCGGTCGACGACCAGGGATTCTTTGTTCCGTGTCTTAAGGTCGACGACCGGCCGCGGTTCGCGTGGCGGGGCCTGTTGATCGACGCCGGCCGTCACTTCATGCCGGTGGACGTGATCAAACGGAACTTGGACGGCATGGCCGCGGTCAAAATGAACGTCCTGCATTGGCACCTGAGCGAAGACCAGGGGTTTCGCGTCGAGTCCAAAACATTTCCCCAGCTTCACCAGCTTGGCTCGGACGGGTTTTTCTATACCCAAGACCAGGTCCGAGAGGTCATCGCCTATGCCGCGGACCGCGGCATCCGGGTCATGCCCGAGTTCGATATTCCCGGGCACGCGACGAGTTGGTTCGTCGCATTTCCGAAGCTGGCCAGCGCCTCGGGGCCATATCGCATCGAGCGGGCGTGGGGCGTCTTCGACCCGACGTTCAACCCCGCCGACGAGAACGTCTACCGTTTCTTCGACCGGTTCTTCGAGGAGATGGCCAAGCTTTTTCCCGACCCCTTTATTCACATCGGCGGCGACGAGAACAATGGCAAACAATGGGACGCCAATCCCGCCATCCAGGCGTTCAAGGCCGAGAAAGGTTTGCAGGATAACCGGGCCCTGCACGCGTATTTCAACGGCCGGATCCTCCAGATCCTGTCCAAGCACGGCAAAAAAATGATCGGCTGGGACGAAATTTTCGTGCCCACGCTCCCCACGGATATCGTCATTCACTCATGGCGGGGGTGGCAGGCGCTGGCCGAAGCGGCTAAGCGCGGCTACCGCACGATCCTTTCGAACGGCTACTACATCGACCTCTGCCAGCCGGCCTCCTTTCATTATCTGAACGACCCTCTGCCGGAGAACGCCGGATTGAGCGAGGACGAGCGGAAGCGGATCTTGGGCGGGGAAGCGACCATGTGGAGCGAGTTCGTCGGCCCGGAAACGGTCGATTCCCGCATCTGGCCGCGCACGGCCGCGATCGCCGAGCGGTTGTGGTCCCCCGCGGCGGTCAACGACGTGGACGAGATGTACCGGAGGCTGGACGTCATCGCCTTGCAGCTCGAAGAGCTGGGGCTGACCCACTTTAAAAATCAGGACATGATGCTGCGCCGGCTCGCCGGAACGACCGAGATCGGGCCGCTCAAAACGCTGGCGGACGTCATCGAACCCGTCAAACAGTATCAACGCCATAATCAAGGTGTGAATTACACGCAACTTTCTCCGCTGACCAAGGTCGTGGACGCCCTCCAGCCCGAATCGCGAACCTCCCGGCTATTCAATAAAAACGTGGACGCGTTCCTGAAAACGAGAGACCGGACTCTGGCCGATCAGCTCATCACTCAGCTCCAACGCTGGCGGGCCAACCACCAGCTTCTCAGGCCGCTTCTGAAATCGTCGCCCGGCTTAAGCGAGATCGAGCCGTTGTCCAGGGACCTAGCGGCCGTCGCCGACCTCGGCGTCCAGGCGCTCGACGCCATCCTGGCCAAGACGGTCGGCGATAAGACCTGGGTGGACGAATGTAATCACACCTTGGAAGAAGCAAAAAAGCCAAAGGCCCAGGCCGAGCTGCCGATCGTCGCGGCCGTCGAAAAACTCGTCGTCGCGACGCTGACCAAATAATCCGAAAACTCATCCGTGCCCGGCCGGCGGGCGGGACCGTGTTTTCGCGGGCAGTGTTTTGAAAATCCGGGTGGCGCATGGGGTGAGCCGATGACACAAAAAAGAGCTTCTAGGGCGGTGATCATCGCCGTCTTGGCTTTGGGAGGGATGTCGATGGATGCGCAGAAGACGACCGAAAAACCCATCCTGCACGGCAAGCACTGGATGGCGATCACGGGCAAGCCGATGGCCGCTACGGCCGGCGCCCAGATGTTCATGAAAGGCGGAAACGCCGTGGACGCGGCCTGCGCCATGCTCGGCGCCGTCTGCACGATGTGGGACGTCCTGAGCTGGGGAGGGGAGACACAGGCGCTGATCTATAACCCCGTCACGAAAAGCGTCATCGCGGTCAACGCCCTCGGAGTCGCGCCGTCCGGCGCCACGGCCGAATTCTATCTATCCAAAGGATACAAATATCCCCCCGCGACGGGCGTGTTGTCCGCGGTCACGCCGGGGACTCCAGGCGGGCTGATCACTATGCTGGCCGAATACGGGACCCTCAGCTTGAAGGACGTTCTCGCTCCCGCGCTGCAGCTGGCCGAAGGCTATCCGATGGAAAAGGACACCTGCGACCGGATCGAAAAAGACAAAGACAAGATCAAGGCGTGGCCCTACGCCAAGGCCGTCATGCTGCCGCATCTCGGCGAAAAATACGAAGCTCCGGTCCCAGGAGAGGTTTTCCGTCAGACCGACCTCCTCGCGACCCTCAAAAAATTGATCGAGACGGAGCAGCAGGCTCTGGCCAAAGGAAGAAGCCGGAGAGACGCTCTTTTCGCGGCCTACGACCGGTTTTACAAAGGCGATATCGCGCAGGAATTCGTCCGCGGCTCGAAGGAGCAGGGCGGCCTGATCACGATGGCCGACCTGGCCCGCTGGAGAGTCCATCTCGAAGAGCCGGTCATGACGAGCTACAAAGGCATCCAGGTCTACAAGCTCAATTCCTGGGTCCAAGGGCCGGTCATGCTCCAAGCGTTGAACATTCTCGAAAACCTCGACCTCAAAGCCATGGGGTATAACAGCGCCAAATACATCCATGCGCTTTACCAGGTCATGAACCTGGCCTTCGCCGACCGCGATTTCTATTACGGAGACCCCTATTTTCCACCCGAAGAGCCCATTAAAGGTTTGCTCTCCAAAGAATACGCTAAAAAGCGGGTCCAGCTGATCGACTGGACGCGCAATGACCCGAACGTCAAGCCGGGTAACCCGTATCCGTTCGAAGGGAAGAAAAATCCATATGCGCGACTCCTGGACGCGTGGCCGCCCGCCCGCGCTAAGAACGACGCGGACAGCGCGAGCTTCTGGAACGGAACGACGTCCATCCAGGCCGCGGACGAACGCGGCTGGGTCGTGTCCGTTACGCCGAGCGGGGGTTGGGTCCCGGCGGTCATTGCCGGAAAAACGGGGGTCGGTATGAGCCAGCGCGCCCAAAGCTTCGTCCTGGACGAAGCCGAAAATCCGTTCAACGTGATCGTCCCCGGCAAGCGGCCGCGGGCGACGTTGACGCCGGGGCTTGCCCTCAAGGAGGGGACGCCGTATCTCTCGTTCGCCGTCCAGGGGGGCGACACGCAGGACCAGAACCTCCTTCAATTCTTTCTGAACATCGTCGAATTCGGCATGAACGTCCAGGAAGCCTGTGAGGCGGCGAACATCTCAAGCTACCAGATGCGCGATTCGTTCGAGAGCCATGCGGCGTTTCCGGGTAAAATCGACCTCCATGAGAGAGTCCCGGCCGATGTGCGCGACAGGCTGAAGTCCATGGGCTATGCGGTCGAGGTCAAGAAATACACGTCCGGCCCGATCAACGCCATATTTTTCGACCGGAAGCACGGGACATTCTGGGGCGGGTCGAGCAATTATGGAGACGATTACGGGGTCGTTTGGTAGGGCTCGGTCATGGCAAGGCCCGCCGATGCGAAAACTCTCTAAAAATATTCTTCCCGTGGCGACCGACGGCGCTGGGACCGGACGCGACGCGTCCGGCCCCGTCTCGGTCAACGAGGACGCGGCCGCGTCCGACGCAGCTATCTCGGGATCGTCGGGTACCAGCGCCTTCTCGATAGGCGCATCGTCCGGTTCCACAAGCTTAAAATCGGATTTGCCGTTGAGATCGTCCGGGTCGAGGACGAAGGGCCGGCCCGGAGTTCGGGGTTGCGGACGGGCGACCTGATCGTGGCCATGAACGGTCAGGACGTGGCCAGCGTGGACGACATGCACCGGGTCCTAGCCGAATGGCCGATCGGACGTCCGCTCGGTGTGATCATCGTCCGGGGCAAGGACCGGCTCGAATTCCCGGTCACCCCGGCCGAGGCGAGATAGCGAAAGAAAAAACCATGTTCTGCCGAAGAAAGCCGGGGACGCTCTTCGGCGGATTCGGCCTCATTTTGATCGCGACCGTCGGGGGATACGGTGCGGGAGCCTCGGGCGCACTTGTTTACAAGGATCCGCGCCAACCCCTCGAAAAGCGCGTCGACGACCTGGTGGCCAGAATGACTCTGGAAGAAAAAGTGTCGCAGATGATCAACGCTGCGGACGCGATCCCGCGCCTCGACGTCCCAGCCTATAACTGGTGGAGCGAAGGCCTTCACGGCGTGGCTCGGGCCGGCTTGGCCACGGTTTTTCCGCAGG
>JBGOYP010000227.1:0-4652 GCA_041479785.1 Candidatus Aminicenantia bacterium
CCTTTTCCAGGCACCCGGACGAGAGACATCCTGATCAAAGAGAAGAGATTGCCCGAAAACGATGGCCGATGGGACGTTTATAGCTGTTTCGACGCCGTCTATTCTCCAAAGCTGATGACAAAAGAGGAATTAGAGGTCGGACTTCTTGATATTTATCAGACTGTTTATTCAAGAGAAGCTTATTTAAAAAGATCCCGTCATATGGTTGAAATATTTAAAACGCTCAGGCGAAGTGAAGAACGAACACCCCCCGACGATCATTATGGTAAACCCGCGACATGATGGATATACGGTGATAAGGAAAAAAGCGGTCACCACAGCAGCCTCCGCGCTGGGCTTGATCGTTCTGGCCGTCATTGTCGGCCGCGATTACGCGGGATCGATCGCCTTTCGACGTTATGGCGAAGCGCGCAGCCGCGTGCAGAGCGTGCAAAGCGGGCTCCCCGAACTCGAACGCTATCTCCTAAAGGCCGTTCATACCTGGCCGCGCCGGCTCTTTTTCGAAGAGCTTGCCAATCTCTATTTCGGCGCCTCCCTGGCCGAAATCCAGTCCGGCACTGAGGACAAACGGAAATTGTTGCTGGACAAAGCCCGTGACGTTTTGCTCGAAGAGGTCAGGCGATACCCGGCCGCGGCCGACGGATATTCCAATCTAGGCCGGGTCTATATGATCTATAATTATCCTTATTTGCCGTATGTGGCCAAAGGGCGCGAATATCTGAAAAAAGCCCTCATTCTCCAGCCCGCAGACGAGTATTTAAATACAAATATTTTAGCCGTGATGTTAAGCCAATGGGAAATCCTTGAACCCTCCGAGCGGGAATATGTCTGGTCACGCTTACGGAATATCCTAGACCATAATGAGGCCTTTATCCCCAAGATTCTGAATTTATGGAAGAAGAATAACGCCTCGATCGATGACTTGAAAAAGATACTTTCGGCGGACGCGGAGCTCTGGCCGCGCCTGCAGAAGTTTTTCTAAGCTTCGTCCCGCCTTTCTTTCCCTGCCTCTCCTTCGTTCAATTCCCCCACCCAATCTGACCCTACCCCTCTACCTAAAGCGAAGGTTTTGTTTCGTGCGCTATAGGAATTCAGGGTACACGCACTCAATTCAAGAGAATTGGGATCGCGTTCCCGAATTCCTACAAGCCTAATGTGTGATTGCCACGTCAAGAGACTCGCAATGACACCTTGGACTTTTTCCGCCAGTATAAATACGCCGGGATACCGATCAAAATAAGCGCCAACCCAACGAACGAATTCCAGAACTTGTTGACGAGCGTATTCACCGAAATATAGAGCGCCGCGGCAACGAAGAGGGCGGGCGTCACCGGATAACCCCACGTCCGGTAGGGCCGCGCCAAATCGGGCCGTTTCTTCCGAAGGATGAACACCGCCGCGACCGTCAGCCCGAAAAAGATCCACAGCCCGAAGACGACATACGTGAAGAGCTGCTCGAACGAGCCGTAGACGCATAGGATCGAGGCCCATAGGCTGACCGCCAGGATGGAGAAATGGGGCGTGAGGAAGCGCGGATGCAGCCGGGCGACGTTTTTGAAGAAGACGCCGTCGCGGGCCATCGCGAAATAAACGCGCGGCCCCGTCATAAGGTGGCCGTTGCACGCGCCCGTGATCGAAAACAGGATGGCGACGGCGATGAAGGTCGCGCCCGCCGGGCCGACCGCGAAGTTCATGGCGTCGCTCGCGATCCGGGTCGATTTCGCGATCGCTTCGACGGGGAAGGCGTAGAGGTAAGCCAGGTTCGCGCCGAGATAAAGCAGAATGACGGTGAACGTCCCGGCGAAAATGCCCAGCGGTAGGGTCTTCTCCGGATTCTTGACCTCGCCGGCGATAAAGGTCGAGACTTCCCACCCCTTGAGCGCCCAGAGCACGGCGACGAGCGCGACGCCGAAGCTCCCGGCGATGTTCGTCGGTCCCGGCCCCGGCGCGTTCGTCGTGAAGTGGGCGGCGTTTCCCTTGGCGAAAGCGAAGACCGCCCCGATGAGAGCGACGAGGGCCGCGGTCTTGATGATCGTTAACAGGTTCTGGACGAACGCTCCCCATTTGACGCCTAGATAGTTGATGACGGCGAGAGTGGCGATGAGCCCGACGGCGACGGCCTTCGTCCCGGCGGCCGAGAGATTTACGAACTGGGGGAGATATTTGGAGGAAAACGCCACGGCCAGCGTGGCCATGCTCCCGGTGTCGATGATCAGGAAGAGCGTCCAGCCGAAGAGAAACGAGACGAGCGGCCCGTAGGCTTCGCGGAGAAAGATGTACATGCCGCCGGCCTGCGGGTACGCGGCGCCGAGCTCGGACAAGGCCAGGGCGCCGAAAAAGCTCAGGACGCCGCCGACGACGCAGACGGCGAGCATGAGGAGCGGCGATTTGAGGTCGGCGGCCATGGACGACGGGACGATGAAGAGGCCGGAGCCGATCATCGTCCCGATGACGACGGCGATAATGCTGAAGCGGCCGAGGACGCGCGGCAGGTTCTGCATGGGTCGCTTATAGCAGAGGGGGAAAGAGGAAGTCAAACAGGCAGGTGTGATTGCCACGTCGCAAGAGCTCCTCGCAATGACATATAAATAAATGTCATCGCGAGCCCCAAACGGGCTGGGGCGACGACCTTTCGGTCGTCGCGAGCGAAGCGTGGCGATCACTCCTGTCCGCCTTGCCCTGGGCGCGGGAGGTTCATTATAATGGCCGTGACTCGAATCGAAAGGAGTCGCCATGGCGCAATCAGGGAACGGCTTCACCGGATATCGCGGCGTCTGGGCCCGCGTCGACCTCACGAACCGGACGGTCAAGCTCGAACCGGCCGACCCCGCGATCTACCGCGACTATATCGGCGGGCGCGGCGTCCAGGCCCGGCTCATCTATGACCATCTCCGGACGACGGGCCCGCTCAAGGACCCGCTTTCGCCCGCGAACCGGATCATCCTCGGGACGGGCGCGCTCAACGACACGGCCGTGCCGACGGCCGGGCGCGGCTCGTGCTCCTTCATCAGCCCGATGACGTTCTCGCCCGGACCGGCGCCCTGGATCCCGGGCCACAAGCCCGTTTACGGCCACCTCACCCACGCCAGCGCCGGCGGCCTGTTCCCGAACATGCTCAAGCGCGCCGGCCTCGACCATCTCATCATCGACGGCCGCGCCGACAGGCCCGTGCGCATCCTCGTCCTGGACGGCAAGGTCGAGGTGCTCGACGCCGAGGACGAGCTGTTCGAAACGGCGGAAGGCAAGAAAGTTGCGAGGACGGCGTCGGCGATCACGGACGCGCTGACGAAAAAATATCCCGGCTCCTCGACGATGTGCCTCGGGCCGGGCGGCTGGAACAAGGTCGCCTTCGCCTGCCTGACCGGCGACCGCCACCGCAATTTCGGCCGCGGCGGCGCGGGCGCGGTCTTCGGCTCGAAGAACCTCGTCGCGGTCACGGCCTACGGGCGGGACGCGACGACCTACCACGACGCCGCGGAGTTCACGAAGCTCGCCAAGGAGATCGACGCCCTGATCAAGGACCATGTCAACGACCCGAAATGGACGGCCTCGTTCCGGCCGACGACCGGGACGACGTGGTGGCTCGACCGGGCGTTCAACGGCAAATATCTCGGCCAGAAAGGCGGCTACCTCCCCTGGCACAATTTCGACGAGGGCTGGTTCGCGCCCGAAGACCAGGCCAAGGTCGGCACGGACGCGTTCCTGGCCATCTCCGGCAAATATCACGTCTGCAACCGCTGCCGCCACATCATGTGCACGCGCGCGGCGAAGGTCGAGGGCGGCCCGTATGCGGGCGACGGCGTCCGGCCCGAGTTCGAGACGATCGCCCTGTGGATCAACTGCTGCATCACGGACCGCGACGCGATCTTCCATATGAATTATCTGTGCAACGAGCTCGGCCTGGACACGATGACGCTCGGCAGCGTCGTGGCCGGCGCGATGGACCTCGAAAGCAAGGGGTTCCTGAAGAAATACGCGGACGCGCCGAAGTTCGGGAGCGCGCCCGACATGATCCGGATTCTTAAGGCGATCACGTACCGGTCGAGCGACCTGGGGCGGATCTTAGGGCAACACAGCGACCGCGTCGTCGCCGACCTTGCCGCCGGCCGTTTCATCGCCGACGTCAAGGAGATGGCCAAATGCGTCACGACGTCGTATGGGGGGTTGGGATATGCCGGGATCGAGCCCAAGGCGTTCCCGGGCATGTTCACGGCTTACAGCACATCGAACCGGGGGCGCGGCGATCATACTTATGCGTGGACGATCCAGGCCGAAGAAGGCGGGCTCGCGGGCGCGGGCAACCTCGCGGCGTATGTCGCGGGCGGGCAGGTCGGCAAAGCGCTCGTCGATTCCAAGGGGCTGTGCGATTTTTATTGCGAGGACAACACGTCGGAGCTGTTCCTCAAGCTCTATCACGCCTTGACCGGGTTCGAATACACGACGGAGTCCATGAAGACGTGCGGGAGCCGGATTTATAATTTAGAGCGCCACGTCAATAACGGACAGGGGCGGACGCGCGTTTACGACGCCTACATCCCGCCCAAGCTCACCGCGCCCATGACCGGGGGCGCGCACAAGGGGCGGGCCGTGGTCCCGAAGTATCACGGCGAGATTTTGGACGCGTACTATGAGCACCAGGGCTGGACGAAGGA
>JBGOYP010000228.1:0-4632 GCA_041479785.1 Candidatus Aminicenantia bacterium
CGCTATTTGGCCGGAAGTAACT
Organism: Candidatus Aminicenantia bacterium; assembly: GCA_041479785.1. Classification (GTDB taxonomy): domain Bacteria; phylum Acidobacteriota; class Aminicenantia; order Aminicenantales; family UBA4085; genus JBGOYP01. Next base: position 23 of record JBGOYP010000228.1, read on the forward strand.
TCTTATGGAAGTCGGAAACTTTCTTGATTTGTTTCTTTAGCTTCTTGTAGTTCGCGCTCCAGAGCTCCGCGTCTTCGGGCTAAGTTATTTTATTCCTTGGGATTAGTCTCGAGACATATCTGGAAATGAAATTTGGGGGTACTTTTCGTGTTTTTGAAATAGAATGGGATCTCCAGATGCCCAGCCCGCCGGCCAGCGGTGGCTCTTCTCACCACAATTTTGGGGGGGACTCCTCATTACCGAATGACCTTGACATCTCTTCGAGCCGAGATTTATACTACCTTTAGATAGTTGGAGGGGCCAATCGATACATTGAGGCTGATTCTGCCACCACATCCGAAAAGCAAGCTCTTCTCTTTCATTTTTTTCATTACGGCCGCCGCCGTCGGTCTTATGTTATGCTCCCTTTTAGCTGCCGCCGACCAACCGACCTGGCTTGAGCACCGGCCTCCGGTCGCGTTTACGCCCGGCGAGAAAATCGTCCTCACCGTCGATGTCCGGGAAAAGGTGGAATGGTTGAGCGCGTTTTATCGCGTCAAGGGCGAAACGGATTTTCTTTCCGTCTCCTTCGACCAGTCCGGAGAAAACAAATATATAGGCAAAATCGACGTCTCCAGCCGGCCGCCGGGCGAAATCGAATATTATCTTACCGTCCGTCAAGGCGATGCCGTATATTACTTCCCTGAAAAATCGCCCGAGGACTTGTATCGTATCGGCTTCCTGCCCCAAAAAGCCGGGCTCGAACCGGGGGCCGCAGCAACCGCTCCCAAAAAACCTCAGGCCGCGGGCGCTCCGTCTGCCGAAACGGCCTCGTCTTCCAAACCCTTCCCGCTGAGTCTCGATGGAAGCGTCGATGACCAACTGATGGAAAAAAACAAAACGCCCGGCGAAAACGCGGTCCATTATCAGGCGAATTTAGGCCTTCATTACCGCGACGAGCGCCCCGCGCTCGCTTGGGCCGTGGATTCACGCCTTTCTTACACGGACGCGCCGCTCACCGGGGCGAACCAGTTCGATCTGGCCCAACTCCGGCTCGAGGTCTCGTCCGGCGGTCATACCTTCCGGGCCGGCGATATTTCCGTCGGCGAGAGCGAATTCAGCATCAGCGGTCTGGGCCGGCGCGGGGTCGAATACGTGTACGACCGTGCTTCGCTTTATTTCCACGCGTTCACCCTCAACACCCAGCAACTTCGGGGCTTCAAGGGATTCGGCTTGCCGCAAGCCGGAGCATCGCTCTTCGGGGGAGCCGCCGGTTTCAGCCTGGCGGATAAACTTTTCTCTTTCAAGGCGGTGTTCCTGACCGGGAAGGACGATCCCGCCAAGGGGATCAATAATGCGTCGGCAATCTGGCTTAATCCCCGAGAGGGGACTGTTTTCTCTTTTCTTCCCGAACTCCGGATGTTCAACGGCGCTTTCCATCTGACCTCCGAACTCGCTCTGAGCCATATCGACCGGGATACGACGGATGCCGATCCGGCCCAAAGCGGCCTGGCTTGGCGGGTGAACGGCAAGGTCATCGCCGGCGGCATCGACGTCGACGGGTACTTCCGCCGGGTCGACAAGAACTTCGACACCATCGGCCAACCGTTCCTGACCGCCGACCGGCAAGGGTACGGGCTCTCGGCGGCCTTTACGACCGGGGCGTTCCGTTTGAACGGCAGCTATCGAGACGAGAAGACGACGGGCAGCGAAGACCCGCTCGAAGTCCTCAGCCGCGACCGCCGAGTCGATGCCGGAGTCTCCGTGGCTTTGGGCGGCCAATCGTCTTTTCGGCTCGGGTACTTTCAAGCCTCTCAAGAAGCCACCCAAAACAACCAAATCCTGCCCGCGGGGGCGCTGTCCCGGAACGGCGCTAACGCCGCGCTCGACGTTCGCCTCGGCCCGGCCGTGGCCTTCAGAATCGACGGCCAGTGGGATGCCATCGTGAGCGACCAGGCGCCCGACAAAGAAGGCCAGTCGCTGAGCTTCGGCGGCGGCGGCTCGTTCGGCGACGGCCGGATTCTGAGCCTGAGCCCGGGTATCCGCTTCTCCCGGGTCCGCAATCCGCAGACCCAGGAAGAGACCAAGACATTCAACGCGTTCGTCAACGGCCGCCTGGCCATTGTCCCGGACTGGGTCTCGCTGAACGCCGCCGGTTCCTATAACGATATCTCCCTTCCCGGCGGAGTCACGTCCGCCGTCTGGATGATCGACGGCGGGTTATGTCTGGAATCAGGCCGCTTGCTTGGGACGCGTCGCCTCGGGCTTTCGCTTCGCGGAAGCCTGAGCTCGGGGAGTACTCAGGGAGGGGCGAGCCAGAATGATTATCGCCTCTACCTCCGCTTCGACTGGGCCATCTGAGAGAGACCAAAGGAGGTCGCTATGCGACGGATTCTGACCTTTGTCCTGGGGTTATCGGTCGTATCGACCGCGCTTTTCGCGTCCATCATCGTCGCGCCTCCGAACCCTCTCCCCGGCCAGGAAGTGCAATTCACGATCCAGCCGTCGGCAGGCGTTACCGTGGTCCGCGTCCGCTGGACGTTTGGCGACGGCAGTCCGTTCGTCGACAGTATGGGCCCGATGATGAAGTACACCTTCGTCGCCGCGGGCTCGTATGTCGTTACGGCCTCGTACTCCGGCCCGGCCGACACGGTGACCGTCGTCGTCGCCGAACGCCGTCGGATCACGTACTCTCCGAACCCGCCTGTGACCAACGCCGTGACGACGTTCCGGGCCGAGAATTTCTTCGGGTCCTGCGTCGCCTGGAACATGGGCGACGGGACCGCCTATCCCAACGGGAGGCCTGCCCAACAGCACACCTATCGCACGCCGGGCACGTACACGGTCACCGCCGTCGAGGATTGCGGTCGCGACCCCCGCTACAGCTTCCAGGTCCGCGTTCAGGTCTTGCCCAATCAGGGCCCGCGGGCGCCGTTCACGATCTCTTATATCGTCTTGCGCTTCGCGGACGGCCAAACGAGCGCCTCCGTGGCCCGGGATTTCTCTCCGCTTATCGCCTATGCCGACCTCAAATTCGAAGGCACCGGAACGCTCGTGGCCCAATGGCTGGTCGACGGCCAGTCCATCGCGACATCCACCGTGCCCCTGACCTTCGCCAATCAGACCACTCTCGACTCCGGCCCCGTCCCTCCTCTCCCGACCCAAACGCCCGGCCGACACCGGGTTTCCCTGCGGATCCTGAGGCCGGCGTCCGTCCTCCGCATTCCCGAAATCGAATATATTGTGACCTCGGGCCACAACCCGGCGCCGCTCGTCGCATCGGCCCAACCCGACGCCCTCGCGCGCGACAAAGAATACGCCCTCGTTTTGCGCGGCCGGGAATTCACGGCTTCGACCAAATTCGATTTCGGGAGCGATATCTCCGTGGTCTCGCCGCCGGTCGTCCGCTCCGCGGAAGAAGCGGAGGTCCGCGTTTTCGTCAGCCGGACGGCGAAAGACGGGGAACGCCCGGTAGGCGCGGCCAACGAAAACGGCTCCAATCGCGGGCCCGGCCGGGTCCGGGTCGGCCCCGCCGGCCTCAAGCCCGAAAAACCGATCCACATCAAATGGGATTGCCCCGACCTCAAGACCTTCACCAAGGGCCGGATCGAGCTCGTCTCCCACGCCCTCGTCATCGCCGGCAATATCAGCGGGGAGAACGCCATGTGGCGCTTCGCTCCCGTCGACGATTTCACCGTTTTCAAGTGGAACGAGCCGAATACGGGCGCGGCCAATTTCTTCGAGCTCCGGTTCTACGACGGATCGGGGAAAAAGCTCCTTTTCAAAAAGAAGTTCCCGGCCTTCACGAAAAGCTATAACGCGACCGAGGCTCTGATCAAGGAATTTTTCGCCGCCCTGGGCCCGGATTACAAGCCCAACCGCGACGATCTGAAGACCCGGCAGAAGAAAGCCCAGTCCAAGAGCGTCGATAAAATGGCCTATGACTACGCCGACCTCCTGTGGGAGGTGGCGGGCCTCCGGTCGTACGATTGCCCGGGCGAGTTGCTTCCGCCCGAACTCCGGAGCAGCGCGTCCGGCTGGCCGCAGGATGTCGAAATCGAAAAATCCGACCGCTGGCCTCTCTATCTCCCCGACAAATGGACCGGCCTGAATTGCCCGGCGTCCGGCTCCCATCAGCTCAGCCTGAACGCCAAAAATCTCGACCGGGAGACACTTCAGGGCGGTCAAGCCGACCCGAGTAATTACGTCGGCCACCACTGGGAATTGAGCGGCCAATTCGACACTCGTCTTTCTCCCCTTGGGGCGGGCGGAACGATCGTCAACAAGCCTTCGCCGCCCAGCACGAAATCGGGAGGGACGGGTTCAGGGACGTCCGGACCGGGAAGTCAACCCCCAGGTCAGCATCTCGACATCGAAATCGACCCGCCGCCGGCGCCGACGTCGATCAAACAGGTCGATTTCTCGAACACGTTCGTTGACTGGGGCGACGGGAGCCCGGTCGAAGCGATTTCCGGCGTTCCCGATGAATTCGGAGAAGCCGCCGGCAAATGGAACCTCAAAGGACTGTTCTCGATCGTGCCGATCCGCCATCCCTATGCCCAGACCGGCCTGTTTACGATTCGCCTCTATCAACTTCCCGACGACCAACTCGTCCTCCCGCCCGGCCTCCA
>JBGOYP010000229.1:0-4625 GCA_041479785.1 Candidatus Aminicenantia bacterium
AATGCCCAAGGGCGTCATCCTGACCCATAAAAATTTTGTCAGCAACATCACGACCGTCGCGACGATCATCGAGTTCAACGAACGGGACACGGTCCTGTCGTTCCTCCCGCTGTCGCACGTCCTCGAGCGGATGGTGATGTTCACCTACATTTACAAAGGCTGCACGATCGCGTTCGCGGAAAGCGTGGAGATGGTCGCCCAAAACCTGGTCGAGGTCCGGCCGACGATCATGGTCAGCGCGCCGCGCGTCTTCGAGAAAATGTACGCCAAGGTCATGGACAACGTCCTGATGAGCTCCAAGCTGAAACGAAAGATCTTCTTCTGGGCTCTGAAGGTGGGAAAAAAGTGTGGCGCCCGGACCCTGTCCCGCCGCCCGGTCGGCTCCTGGCTCGGGTTCAAGCGCCGGCTAGCCCACAAGCTGGTCTATTCCAAGATTCTGGAGAAGACGGGCGGGCGGATACGGTTCTTCGTCTCGGGAGGCGCCCCCCTGGCCAAGGACATCGCCGAATTTTTCTATGCCCTGGGCATTGTGATCCTGGAGGGCTATGGGCTGACCGAGACATCGCCCGCCATCGCCATCAACACGTTCGAGCATATGAAATTCGGGACGGTCGGCCCGCCCATCCCGGGGGTCGAGGTCAAGATCGCGCCCGACGGAGAGATCCTGACGCGCGGCCCGAACGTCATGAAAGGCTATTACAAGAAACCGGCGGAGACGCAAGAGGTGTTCGAGGGCGACTGGCTCAAGACTGGCGACATCGGCGTCCTCGACGCCGAAGGGTTTCTCGCGATCACGGACCGTAAGAAAGACCTCATCATCACGTCCGGCGGAAAGAACATCGCGCCGCAGCCCATCGAAAACACCTTGAAGACGAATCCCTACATCGCGAACGTGGCCGTCATCGGCGACCGGCGCCGATTCATCTCCGCGCTCATCGTCCCCAATTTCGAGAAGCTCGAAGAATACGCCCGGTTCAACCAGATCCCGTTCTCGAGCCGCGCCGAGCTCGTCAACAACGGACAGGTCGTGAATTTCCTGAGAGCCGAGATAGACCGGGCCACGCCCGACCTGGCCTCGTACGAGCGGATCAAGAAGATCGCCGTCCTCGCCCGGGATTTCGAAATCGCCCAGGACGAGATGACGCCGTCCCTGAAAATCAAGCGTAATATCGTTCAGGAGAAATACAAGGCGGTTATCGACGCCATGTATAAGGAGGACCTCGGATAACGCGAGCGGCGGACAGACCTGAATGTTGAGCCTGCGGGTCCTTCCGGTCCTGGTTTTTCTCGGCCTCGGGAGCTTCGGAGCCGTTCTTACCCTGTATCCGGCGCAGGACGCGACGCGCGCCTCCGTCCGGGGCCGCGTGACCGGCAAAGCCGATGCGACGCCTCTCGAGAGGGTCCGCGTATCGCTCCTGGACACGACGTTCGCTACGGCGACGGGAACGGACGGGACGTATGTTCTCGCGGGCGTCCCGGCCGGCGTATATCAGGTCCTGTTCGAGAAAGCTGGCTATCTCCCCGCCGTTTCGCGCGTCCGCGTTTCGGACGGTCGGGACAACGTCGCGAACGCCGTCCTGAACGCTCTTCGCACGGACATCACCGTTTCTGCCAGCGCCGCGGCGCGGCCCGAGACGGTCGCTTCGAGCGGGCAAATTCTGACCGTCACCGAGATCATGGCCCTGCCGGGCATTTTCGAGGACGTCAGCCGGGCGATCCAGGTCGTCCCCGGCGTCGCGTCGGCCGGCGATTTCCGGAACGACCTGATCGTCCGGGGCGGAGCGCCGGCCGAAAACCTGTTCATGATCGACTTGATCCAAGTCCCCGGGCTGAGCCATTTCGGCTCGCAGAACTCGGGCGGGGGCGGGTTCTTCGGCCTTCTCAACCCGAACCTCGTCAAGAGTCTCGATTTTTTCTCCGGCGGTTTCCCGGCCTCGTACGGCGACAAGCTGTCCTCGGTCACCCGGCTCCTGATGCGCGAAGGGGACCGGACCCGGATTCGCGGCGATGTGGATTTAAGTTTGTTCGGATTGTCGGGCAATCTTGAAGGCCCGCTTCCGGGACACTCCGGATCCTGGGTCTTTTCAATCCGCAAGGACTATTTTTTCGCGATCCCCAAAAATATGACGCTTGACCTCACCGTGCTTCCGGAATTCTTCGACTTCCAAACGAAGGCCGTCGTCGATATTTCCCGGACGCTGTCGTTTTCCCTGGTCGGGCTGGCCGCCGACGACAACATCCGCATTGAGGAATCGGACCGGCCGGCCGACCAGCGCATGGTCATCAATATCAAGGACCATCTCTATCTCCTCGGCGGGACGCTGAAATGGATTTTGGGGCGGAACGGCGTGGCCTATGTCACGTTGTCGCGGACGAACGGCCGGTCTTTTTACACGGAAAGCAATCACGGGCAAGAGCGTTACACGATCCGGTCGGACGGGACGGAGACCGCGGTCCGGCTCGACGCCGAATTCTCGTTAACCCCGCGGCTTCAAATCCTGAGCGGGCTGACCTATAGGGCGATCGACGCCGGCGACCATATCCTGTTCCGGGGCGGATACATGGTCATCGACCGGATGGGGTTCCGCTATACCAAAACGAACATGAACGCCGGGTTGAACTCGGGGAAATGGGCGTTCTATCTCCAGTCCAGCGCGAGTCTCGCGCCCGGACTTCGGGCGACGGCCGGCCTCCGTCTGGACCGCTTCGAATACATCAACCAGACCGTCGCCGGTCCCCGGCTGGGCCTCGCTTGCGACCTCTGGAAGAACGCCTCGGCCCATCTTTCGTACGGCATCGTCTATCAGGCCCCGGAGACGTTCTGGCTGGACTCCTATCCCGGGAACGCCGCGTTGAGGTATCTCAAAGCGCGGCACGCCGTATTCGGCGTCGAAGCTCTCCTCGGAAAGGAGATCAAAGTCACGGCCGAAGCCTTCGACAAGAAATATTCCCAATATCCGGTGGACAGCGCCAATCCTTATCAGACTTTGGCCAACCTCGGCGGGAGCGTCATCCCGACCTATTACGGCTCGCCCCTGCTCAGCGCCGGAACGGGATTCGCGCGCGGGGTCGAGCTGTCGGCGCAGAGCGCGCGGGCCGGCCGGTGGTCGTGGTTCGTCGACTATTCGTATTCGGTCGTTAAATACAAAGCGCTCGACGGAGTTCTCCGGAACGGCGATTTCGACTTCGGGCATCTCGTGAACGCCGTTGCCGCCTACCGAACGCCGCGGGGATGGAATTTCTCTCTCAAATGGCGGCTCACCGGCGGCCAGCCTTACACCCCGTTCAACGTCACGCTGTCCGAGCAGAAAAACGGGACCTATTTCGACATGACCCGAATCAACACCCTCCGTTACCCGGCCTATCACCGCCTGGACCTGCGGGTCGAAAAAACCTTCGTTTTTAAGAAATGGAGCCTGGACGCCTACATCGACATCCAGAACCTCTACAACCGCAAAAACGTGTACTACAAATTTTGGGATGACGGGGAGGAGCGGACAGTTTTCTACCTTCCGCTGGTCCCGTTCGTCGGGCTCCAGGCGTCGTTTTGAGCGGGGGGGGCGAGGCTTATCGCGCCGGCGAATCGTCGACCTTGTCGGGATTGTCGAGTTTCTCTTCGGGGACGTCCTTGTCCGCCGGCTTCTTCGCGTAGAGGATCCGGCTGCAGGCTTCACAGGTGATGACCTTATTCATCTCCATGATGTCGTTCAGCATCTGGGGACGGATGCGCAGCTGGCAGAGCGAACAGAAATCGTCCGTGACGGGCGACATCGCCACGCCTTTCATTTTCTTGGCGACGCGGTCGTACAGCCGGATTTGGTCGGGAGGGATCTGCGGCCGCAGCGTCTCGCGCTCCCGGCCGAGGGCGGCGAGTCTTTTGTCCATCTGCGCCCGCTCGGCGAGGATCGCCTCTTTCTCTTTCTGGAGTCGGCGTTCCTCTTCGGCCTTCCGGACGTTGGCCGTCTTGATCTCCTTTTCGATGTCGTCGGCGGAGATCATTTCGTTGAGGATGTCCTCCTCGATCTTGTCGGCCTTGCGCTGGGCCTCTCCGATCTCTTTGAGGAGGGCGGTGTATTCCTTGTTCGTTTTGACGTCGTTGAGCTGGCGCTTGAATTTGGCGAGGTGCTCTTTGATGGTTTTGACCTCGCCTTCGAGGTCGCGGCGCTTTTTCTGATTGGCCGAGAGCTTGTCCTTGGCCTGGCCGACGATGTCGGAGGCCGATTTTATGGACTGGTCGATGGCTTCGATTTTTGCCGGAATCACATCGAGAAGAGAGGAAACCGCCTGACTTTCCGCGTCAACGCGCTGGAGCTCAATCAGCTGATAGAAGGCGATTTCCACATCATGTCCTCTAGGTCAAATGGGCCTACCAGGATTCGAACCTGGGACCGACCGGTTATGAGCCGGGAGCTCTACCGCTGAGCTATAGGCCCTTCCCGGCTTTATATCAGATTACCGGCGGATAAGTCAATGAAAATGCGGATGTTAAAAAGCACTCAACTCCAGTAGCCGTTCGTGAACGACCGGAGTTTTTTCGACCGGCTCGGGTGCTTGAGCTTGCGGAGCGCCTTGGCCTCGATCTGGCGGATGCGCTCGCGGGTGACCTTGAACTGCTGGCCGACCTC
>JBGOYP010000230.1:0-4599 GCA_041479785.1 Candidatus Aminicenantia bacterium
AATTTGATTTTTTTATTCTATACGAATACATTAGCTCCAAATGCGCATCGGGTTCGACCTCCGCCCTTTTCTCAGAGAGGAAACCGGCGTCGGCGTCTATTTCCGGAACCTTCTTTTCGCCCTGGCCCGGCTGGACGCCGAGAACGAATATTTCCTTTTTTCGGCGTCCTGGAAGGACCGGTTCGCCGCCGATAAAATTCCGCCCTTCCGCCGGTCCCGATTTAGGGACAAGCGCTGGCCCGTCCGGGCCGTGAACGCCGCCTGGTACGGGGTCGGACGGCCGAAGCTCGACACGGTCTTCGGCACGCGGCTCGACCTCACCCATTCGCCGACGCCGCTCGTCCTGCCGACGCGCGGCAAAACGATCGTCACGGTCTGCGACCTCTTTTTCATGGACGACCCGGCCCGGGCGGACGCCGACGCCCGGCGCCATTTTCTCGGGCGCACGGAATCGTCCCTGCGCCGGGCCGACGGCGTGATCGTCATCTCGGAATTCACGAAGCGGGCGGTCCAGCGGCGGTTCGATCTCGACGAACGAAAAATAAAGGTCACGCATCTCGGGTTGAGCGACGCGTTCAAAGGGCCCGCGGACGCTGCGGCGGTCGAACGGACGCGGCGGACGTTCGGCCTTCCCGACGAGTTTCTCCTTTTCGTCGGCGCGACCGAGCCGCGAAAAAACCTGACCCGTCTCATCGACGCGCTCGCGGTCGTCCATAAGCGACATAAGAAAATCCCCCTGGCGGTCGTCGGCCGGCCGGGCGCCGGCCAGTCAGCGCTCGTCGAGCGGATTAAAGCGCGAAACCTGGAGTCCGACGTCCGACTGTTGGGTTACCTCGCCGTGGACGACGTCCGGAATCTCTACCGCGCCGCCGCGGTGTTCGTTTTTCCGTCGTCCTGCGAGGGGTTCGGATTGCCTCTGCTCGAGGCCATGGCCGGCGGTCTTCCGGCCGCGGTCTCGGGCGTCTCGGCCTTGCCCGAGGTAGGAGGCGATGCCGCCCTCTATTTCGACCCGGACGACGCCGACGACATCGCGGACAAAATCATCACCGTCCTGACCGACGACGGCCTAAGAGCGAAACTTAAAGCTCGAGGCCTAGCGCGGGCGGCGGCTTTTCGCTGGGACAAAACGGCGGCGGAGACCCTGGATTTCTATCGCGCGATCGCGGGGAGAGCATGATTCGGGTCCTATTCGTTTCCCACTCGGCCGAACTCAACGGCGCTGAGCTCTGGCTCCTCGAAACGCTCAAGCGGCTGGACCGCGGCCGCTATCGCCCGACCCTCGTGACCCCGCGCCCCGGACCTTTAAACGATTCCGCGTCCGCCCTCGGCATCGACGTCCACGTCGTCCCGATGAAATGGTCGCTGACCGAACGGTCGCGCGTCTGGCGCCAACCGCTGGCCGGGCTTTTGAACGCGGCCGGCGTCCGCAAGGTCGCGGACGTCGCGCGTTTGTCCGGCGCCGGCCTGGTCTTCTCGAACTCGGCCGCGATGTCGTCCGGCGCCCGGGCGGCCCGGGCCGTCGGCGTCCCGCACGTTTGGGCCGTCCACGAGATTCTCGGGGGGCAGCGGCCGTTTCTGCATCACATCCTCGGCCGGCGGGCCGCGGTGAATTTCATCCTCAGGAATTCCGCGCGCGTCATCGTCAATTCCGAAGCGAGCCGGGCCGCTTTTCCGGCGAACGAAAAGCTGAGGCTTGTTTATAACGGCGTCGACGTCAAAGACGGCGACGAACGCAGACAGGCGGCTCTGCGGAAGGAGCTAGGCATCCGGGACGAAGACATCGTCGCCGGCGTCGTCGGAAAAATTTACGAGGGCAAGGGACAGCGCGAAGCTCTTCAAGCCGCGGCGTCGCTTGCGCCCCGATATCCGCACCTAAAATGGCTCATCGTCGGCGCCGTCCGCGACGAGCGATACGCGCGCGGCTTAAGCGAGCTTGTCCGGGCGGCCGGCATCGCAGATCGCATCCGTTTTACCGGCTATCATCCGGACCTCGTGGACCTCCTGAAAATCATGACCGTCGTGGTCATTCCGTCCGTCGTCGAGTCGTTCGGCCGGGTGGCTCTCGAAGCGATGGCCGCGGGCGTGCCCGTCGTCGCGGTCCGAGCCGGAGGCCTTCCCGAAATCGTCGCCCACGGCGAGAACGGTTTTCTCGCGGAGACGCGCGACCCGGCGAACATCGCCGGCATGCTCGATTTCGTCCTCCGGAATCCGGACAAGGCCAAGCGGGCGGCTGAGAACGGGCTGAAAACGGTTCGGGACAAGTTCACGGTCGACCGTCAGGTCCGCGGCGTCGAAAGTGTCCTGGCCGAGGTTGCGAAGGATTAAACGCGTGGACTTATCGATCGTCCTCGTGAATTTCAACGACGGCCGCCGTCTTGAATCGTGCCTGTCCTCGATCGCGGCCCATCCGCCCGGTTGCGCGCATGAAATCATCGTCGTGGACAACGCCTCGGCGGACGGGAGCCGGGACGTCGTGGCTCAAAAATTCCCGAGCGTCCGGTGGGTCGCCAACGCCGCGAACGAAGGGTTCGCCAAAGCCAATAATCGGGGCGTGCGGGAAAGCCGCGGCGAATATCTTTTGTTTTTAAACACCGACACGGTCGTTCCGGCCGGCGCCCTGGACCGATTGCTCGCGCGGCTGAAAGCCGACGCGCGGGCCGGAGCGGCGGGACCCGCCCTGGTCCACGACGGCGGCTGCCAGGTCTCGTTCGGAAATCGGGTCTCGTTCGCGGCCCAATTCTTTCAGAAAATATTTCTCAACCCTTTTTATAAAGCGACCCTCCGGCGCCGCCGGGCGGCCCGTGCCTCCGGCTGGCTGAGCGCGGCCTGCCTCCTTTGCCGGAGGACGGCCTTTGAGCAGGCGGGCGGGTTCGATGAGCGCTTTTTCATTTATTTCGAAGACATCGACCTATGTTATCGCTTGCGGCGAGCCGGTTGGACGCTCCTTTTCGTTCCGGATGTTCGGGTCTGCCATGAAGGCGGGTCGACGACTTCGCCGCGCCGGGCCGAGAGCCGGTTCGAATACCGGCGGAGCCAGCTCTATTTTTACGCGAAGCACAATTCGCGAGTGTCGCATCGGCTATTGCGTTTTTATTTGGCGTTGAACGTCCGCGGGCTCGCCGTCCGCGGCGCGTTCCGGGGCGAGGCCGGCTCCAAATTGCGCGAGAAATACCGCCGGCTGCTGCGAGAGGGCGGCGGAGCATGAGAAAAATTCGCGTCCTGGAGCTGATCGACAAGCCCTTTTTGGGCGGCGGCCAGGTCCATCTTCTGTCGCTGGCGAAGGGCCTCGATAAATCCCGCTACGAGGTCGGCGTCGCGGCAAGCGGGGGTGGACCGCTCGAGGACGAAACGAGACGCGCGGGCCTGGATTTTGTCGCCGTGCCGGTCGAGAAGAAGCTCGGCCGAGCCGCCGTTCGGACGATCGCTGACGTTCTCGCCGAGCGCCGGGTGGACCTCCTCCACACGCACGGCGGCGTGGCCGGCCTGTTCGGCCGCCGGGCCGCGGCGGCGGCCAAAACGCCCGTCGTCGTCCATACGCTGCACGGAATCCACTATCTCCATTACCGGAACCCGGTCCTTCGGTATCTTTTAATCCTTCAGGAGCGCCATTTCGCCCGAACGACGGACGCCGTAATCTTCGTCTCGGACGCCGACGCCGCGGCGGGCCGGAGATACCGGCTCGTCCCTGAAGCGAAAATGAAGGTCATCAAAAACGGTGTTGATTTCTCCGCGGTCCCCGACCCGTTGAAAATCCGCCCGGCCCTCGACAATTTAAAAGACTCGCTCCATCTCTCATCTCCCGTCGTCGGGACGGTCGCCCGTTTGCATCGGCAGAAAGGCGTCGTCTATCTGTTGGGCGCGGCGGCCGAGATCTTACGCCGATATCCCGAAGCCACGATTGTCGTGGCCGGCGGCGGCCCGGAAGAAACGCGATTGCGAGAGCTGGTCGCCGCGTCGAGGCCCGAAGGCCGCGTCCTCTTGCTCGGCGAGCGGCGCGACGCGCGGGAGATCATGGCCTTATTCGACGTATTCGTTCTGCCGTCGCTCTGGGAGGGGCTGCCGCTGGCCCTGCTCGAAGCCGCGGCGCTCGGCAAGGCTATTGTCGCGACCGATATCGACGGCGTTCGCGAAGTGCTCGAGGACGGCAAGACAGGACTGCTCGTCCCGCCGAAAGACCCGGGCGCGCTTGCCGCGGCCGTCCTCCGGCTCATCGAGGATAAAGGGCTTGCCCTGAAATTGGGCGCGGCAGCCAAAACGACGATTCCGCCCCAGTTTACGCTTGGACGCATGATCGAACAGGTCGACCTGCTATATAGCGAATTTGCGGAGAGGAAAATTACTTAGATTAGAAATGTCATTGCGAGCCTCTTGGCGTGGCAATCCGACCTCTTGGTCGTCCCGAGGAGCGGAGCGACGTGATAAAAAAATGTCATTGCGAACGAGCTTCGCGAGTGTGGCAATCACTCCTGCTTGTGAGATTGCCACGCCAAGAGGCTCGCAATGACAATACAATTTAAAAAGGCTCGCGATGACATAATGCTTATTCAATCCGTTTCAACAATCCAGGTTCGTAAAAATTAAACCTCGGCGTCGCTTCCT
>JBGOYP010000231.1:0-4593 GCA_041479785.1 Candidatus Aminicenantia bacterium
ATCCTGTCCAAGTTCAAAGGCCGCGATTCGCTCGGCCTCTTTTTCGAACACGTCACGAACCTGCTCAACATGCGCGAGCTCGAGGACGAGGGCAAAGTCATGGCCCTGGCGAGCTTCGGATACCCCGTGCCCGACGAAGAGAATCCGCTTCTCTCCTGGTTCGAAGTCGACGGCCTTGCGATTCGGGCCCGGCATCATTCCTGGACGATGCACGCCAGGCTCGCCCGGACGCTTTATCTTTACCCCGCCGAACAGTTCGCTTATATGGCCCAGCGCGTCCTCGAGGTCACGATCCTCCAGCTGGTCGAGAACGCCTGCCGCGCGACGGGCATGTCCGACGTCGTTTACGCCGGCGGCGTCGCGTCCAATATCAAAGTCAACATGCTGCTCAAGAATTCGCCCGCGGTGAAAAATCTCTACGTTTTTCCCCATATGGGCGATGGGGGATTGGCCCTCGGCGCGGCGCTCCGCGCCGGACAGACGCTGGCCAACGTCTCCCGCTATCCTCTACCCGACCTCTTCCTCGGACCGTCTTACTCGTCGGCCGAAGTTGAGCGGGCGATTAAAACGTCCGGGTTGCCTCATGAGAAGGTCGAACGGATCGAAGACCGGGTCGCCGAACTCATCCGGGACGGCCGGATCGTCCTGTGGTTCCGGGGCCGGATGGAATACGGCCCGCGGGCGCTCGGCCACCGGAGCATTCTCGCCCGGGCCGACAGCGTGGCGATCAAAGACCGGCTGAACGTCTATTTGAAGAAGCGCGTCTGGTATCAGCCCTTCTGCCCGACGATGCTCGCCGAGGACGCGGCCGAGATGCTCGAGGACTACAACGGGGTGGACAATCCGTTCATGACCGTCGGCTACAAGATCAAGGATATCTACGCGGACCGCCTGGCGGCCGTCATCAACGCCGACCATTCCTGCCGTCCCCAAATCCTGTCGGACGAGAGCTCAAGCTTCGGCCGGCTCCTCCGAAAAGTGAAAGAACTCACCGGGCACGGCGTCGTCCTCAACACGAGTATGAACAAACACGGCGAGTCGATCATCAACAACCCCGACGAGGCTCTGGCGCTGCTTGCGGGAAGTCGCTTCGAATACCTGGCCATCGAAAATTTCCTGGTGGGAAAAGGATGAAGCGCGCCCTCCCGGCGCTCGGCCTGACGCTTGTCCTCGGCCCCGCCTATGCCTGGGAGGTGTTGAAGGGGCGCCCGCGCATCCTTGAAGACCTGAAGAGCCTTTCGCCCCTATTCCTGGACATCGCGTTTGTCGCCCTGGCCGTTCTCTTCATTTTAGGCCTGAAGGACCTTCTCCGGCCGTTCGGCTCCGTCCCGAAAATGAGCCGGGTCCTCGCGGCCGGCGTGGGCCTTGGTGCTTTTGCCCTCGCGTTTTTCGTCGCGCCGCGGACGCACCGGATCTATTACGACGAGAACATCTATCTCCACATCGGCCAGAGCATCGCCGCCGCGCACAAGGCCGAAATGGTCAACTTCGGCGTCATCGAAAAGGGCCGCCTCATCGCCGAGCAGGGCGAGTATAACAAACAGCCGAACTCTTATCCGTTTCTGCTCAGCCTGTTTTACCGGGTTTTCGGGACGAGCGAAAACCTGTCGTTCTTGATCAACAACATCGTCTTCGCCCTCACCGCCCTCGTCCTTTTCGGAATCGCGTTCCTCCTCGGCGGCGGCGCGGCCCCGGGCCTTTGCGCGGCGGCGGCGTTTGCGGTCGTCCCTCAAAATATTCTCTGGGCCAACACGACTTCGGCCGAGCCGGCGAATACGCTTTTTCTCGCGTTCACGGTCTTCGTCTTCCTCGTCTTTTTAAGGACCGGCAAGCTGCGGCTGTTTTTTTTAGCCACGGTCGCGGCGTGTTTCGCGGCCCAGTTTCGCTTGGAATCGATGCTCATTTTTCCTCTGCTCGGGATCATGGCCTTCATCGATGGCCCGCGACCCTTGAAAAGGACGGAGTTGCTCTACGCGATCCCGATCGTCGGGACGCTTCTCTTCGCCCATGTCTTTCATGTTTATGGCTTTCAGGGCCATCCATGGGGCGCGGACCAGGACAAACTCTCGATCTTCTACGTCCGGCCCAACCTGATGACGAACGGGCTCTTTTTTCTCAACAATAAGGACTTTCCTGTGCTGCTGACGGCGTTTCTCGCGGTGGCCCTCGCGACCCGAAAGCTCCTCAAAGAAAAACTCATGATCCTGTTCTGGTTTGTCCTGTTTTGGGGCGTGTTTCTCTTCTTCTATGCCGGCAGCTATTATTACGGCGCCGATATCCGGTTCTCGCTCATGGCCTACCCGCCGTTCTGCCTTCTGGCCGGCCTGGGATTGGCGCGCGCCGATACCTGGGCAAAAAAGGTGTTGAAGCTGCCGTTGCCGTTTGCGGCGGCCGTCATCGTCGTGGCGTTCATCATGTTCTATCCCAAAGTTCACGCGGTCGGCGAAGAAGCCTGGGCGGCCCGCGCAGACCACCGTTATGCCCAGTCTATGGCCGACACTTTGCCTCCCCAAAGCATTGTCTTTACCCACAACCCCAACATGTTTCTATTCTGGGGCCGGAGCGCGGCGCAAGCGTCGATCCTGTCGGCCCAGGACGACAAAGGACTGAGCGGCCTCAAGGCGCGCTTCCCGGGCGGCGTTTATTTTCATTATAATTTCTGGTGCAACGTGGATGACCCAGTCCAGCAGAGCTTCTGCCGGAAAATTCTGGAGAAATATCCCCACCGCGAAGTGATGCGGTTCGCCGAGCGGAATTATATGTACGTCTTGTACCGTATCGATTGAAAGCTTCGTTCCCTCCAGCCTCGTCGCTTTCCCCATAATTTCCTTAAGCGGCGAGTCGGGGTATAATCAACCGTTACCGCCATGGGCCTGAATTTTATTCAAAATGTTCCCGAATTTCGGGACCTCGTCCGGACGCTCGAAGCGACACCCGTGGGTGCGCCCCCCGGCGCCGGCCCCCGGATCTCCATTTCCGGGGTCGCCGGACCGGCCAAACCGTTCCTCCTGTCGGCCTTGACCGCCGCCCTCTCCCGGACGGTCGTTTTCATCCAGCCGGCCGAACTTTCACCCTCCCGATTCGAGGAGCGCTGCGCGTTTTTTCTGACGCAGCTTCGCTCGCCGAAACGGGCACGAGCCCTGCCGTCGCCCGCGGAGACGATCCCTATGTCGACCGCGCCGTCCCTTGAGGTGACCTCCTCCCGCATGCGGTTTTTTCGTGACCTCCTCGTTCATCCACCGGCCCTCGTCGTCACCGACCTTTTCGGATTGCTCGCGCCGTTCCCCGCTCCGGACCGGCTCGCGGGCCTGTTCGTCCGGCTCGAAAAGAATACGTTCTTTGAGAGGGACCGGCTGCTGCGGACACTCTCGGATTTCGGCTATTCGCGCGAAGACCTGATCGCTTTCCGTGGCGAATACGCCGGCCGCGGTTCGGTCGTCGATATCTATTCTCCCTGGCAAAAGGCGCCCTGCCGGGTCGAATACAGCGGGGACGAGGTCGTTTCGCTGCGCGAATTCGACCCGGCGACGCAACGGTCGACACGGCGGCTTGAGACCGTGCTCATTCCCTCCCTTCTCGAATCGTCGGCGCCGGACGCTCCGACCGTTTCTTTCGACCATTTTCTCAAGGAGGCCGTCTTCATCGTGGACCGGCCCGAAGAAGTTGAGAACGGCTGGAACCAGGCTCAAAGCGAACTGTCCGGAGCGGGGCGCGCGCCGGACGCCTCGTCGCTCCGGGCGTGGGACGAGTATCGCGACCGGGCCGTTCGCCTCGACGAGTTCGGCCTCGAGCGCGGCGAGCGGATTTTTCGTGTTCCGTTCCAGTCCGTCCCCAGGTTCGACAACAGGATTCCGTTTTTCCTCGAATACCTGAAGCGGCTCGAGCGCGACGGGGAGCAATGCACGGTTTTCCTCACCAACCCGGCGATCCGTCGCAAGGTCGCGACGCTTCTCGAGCAGAGTCAGATCGTTTGCCGGGAAGCCGATACCGCGCTCGAATCTCCGACGAGCGGCGAGGTCCTGCTTGTCCTCGGAGACCTCGACAAAGGGTTTGCCTCCCCGCGCGAAAAAGTCGTGTTCTTTGCGGAAACGGACGTCTTCACCGAAGAGAAAGTCGTCGTCAGCCGCCCCTCGGTCCGGCCGTCGCTCACGCAGTTCCAAGACCTCAGGGCCGGGGACCCCGTTGTCCACGTGGACTACGGGATCGGAATTTTCCAGGGCCTCGTCCGGATGGACATGGACGGGCAGGCGCGCGAGTTCATCGAGCTCCGCTATCGCGATGACGACAAGCTCTTCGTCCCGGTCGAGGACTTGAACCTCGTCCAGAAGTACACCCAGGTCGGGGCCGCGGCTCCCGTCCTTGACAAGCTCGGCACTAACGCCTGGCAGAAGACCAAGGAGCGGACGAAGAAGGCCGTCGAGAAACTCGCCCAGGAACTGTTGGACCTCTACGCCCGGCGGAAGGCCCTCCAGGGTTTCCGCTTCAGCCCCGAAGGGAATTGGGAGGAGGAATTCGAGAAAACATTCGAGTACGAGGAGACCGAAGACCAGCTCCGTTCGCTCCGCGAGATCCGCGACGACATGGAAGCGCCCG
>JBGOYP010000232.1:0-4562 GCA_041479785.1 Candidatus Aminicenantia bacterium
AGGTGCTCGCGACCACGGGCGATCCGTTTATGGCGACATTCGTCAACGCAGCCGACCGGGACTTTGCCGAGGTCCCCAACCTGCCCGCCCACAAAGTCAATGTCGGTGTCCAGTTCAGAGCGAGAAACGGGGCCTCCGCCGCCGTATTCGCTCAGGCCGTCTCGAGCCAGAAGGTGGTCTATAACAACAACATTTTGTATAACACCGACCTCCGCGTCCGGACGCAGGCGGGGTATGTCCGGCTCGACGTCGAGGGCCGCTATCCTCTCGGCCGGTTCGAATTTGCGGTTTTTATGCGGAACATTTTGGACGCTCACTACCAGGAACGGTTCGGGTTTCCGGCGGCCGGCCGGAACATTGGGCTTTCGGTCAGAGCGGGATTTTAAAAAGCGACTATTTGGCTCCCGGCTTATCATCCCTCTTGTTTTTGACGCGCGGGATCGGCGCGGCCGAAATTTCTTGCCCGCCGGGTGAGCGATAACCATTGTGTTCGGTACGATTGGAACGCTTTTCGGCCTTCCTCCGTCAGTCGGCAGACCGTCAACGGGATTTTGCCCTTATATGTTTTTTCGATGGAGATATAACCGGCATCCTCGAGCTTCGTCAAATGGGCCGATAAATTTCCTTTTGTCAGGCTTGTCTCGCGCAGGAGGAAAAGGAAATCGGCGGACGCAACTGCGTTCAAAATCGTAACAATGGCCAGCCGGGCCGGTTCGTGAATCATCCGGTCGATATTTATTGAATCCCGGAAGTATTCGCTCACGGTTCGTTTCCTTCTCGGACCGGATTCTGCCGGACGAATCGCCCGAAGGTGATTCGTCCGGACGCGATAAGAAATAATCCCTGGACGGCATAAAGCACGCCCAATCCGATTATGACGTCCGCTCTGGCTTTAGCGAGAATTATTCCGGCGATAAACATGACGATCGAAAGAAGGAAAAAGCGGGCCTGGTTGGTGCGTACCGCAATATAAAGGATCGCTATTCCGCATAAAAAACCGAATACCAGGAGAGGCCACGAGAATCCGGAGACATCCTTCAGGAGAGAGTAGGTCAGCCCGCTAACGAGTCCGAGAATCGCGCCGCGCCAAGAAAATCGGCGGCTGCGCTTGAATCCGCCTTGCCTTTGGTATGAAACGAAGCCCGCCCGGGGATATGTCCATTTTTCTTTTGAAGACTGAATGCCCCGGTTGACAAAGCGCGCGCTAAAAAAGAGAACCGGCAGGGACGCGACTACCCAAAGAGCGAGCCATAGAGGTTTCCGCGGGATGATCAGCTGGCCGAGAAAAAAGATCCCGAGAAACAGAATCATCGCGCCGAACGCCATCTCCCAGATTCCATCTTCAAACCAGAATTGGAACGGTCGACGCTCGAGTCTTTTTATCTCGTCCATCATGTTAAGTCATACCATAAAAATTGTTACATAAACTAGTTTGTATTATAAACTATAATCTTCGGCTTGTCAAGAGATTTTAACGAGTGAAAAGAGAAAGGCCGTTCGTGCGGTATATTGACCAGATATTCCGACGGAACAGGATCTAGGCGATCCGTCCGTCCCGCAACGTAATCGTCCTTTGGGCGATCCGGGCCAGCATCGGGTTGTGAGTCACGAGCAGGACGGTCAGCCCTTCGACCGTGTTCAGCGTCCGGAGCACTTCGCCGATCTCCTCGGCGCGTTTGGTGTCCAAGTTTCCGGTCGGCTCGTCCGCGAGCAGGATCTCGGGTTTATTGACGAGCGCCCGGGCGATCGCGACGCGCTGCATTTCGCCGCCCGAGAGCTCGGACGGCCGGTGGCTGGTCCGCTTGTCCAGGCCGAGGAATTTCAGGATAGGCATCGGGTCGGGGTCGGCCTCCGGCTTCCGGAAAAAGGCAAAAGGGAGAAGGACATTTTCGAGAACGGTCAGGGTCGGGACGAGGTAGAATTTCTGGAAGATGTAGCCGAAAACCTGGCGGCGGATCTTGGTCAGCTGGGATTCGGACAGGCCGCGGTTGTCGGAAAAAATCGTTCGGCCGCCGACCTCGAGCCTCCCGGAGGTGGCGTTATCCAGGCAGCCTAAGATGTTGATCAGCGTCGTCTTTCCCGAGCCGCTCGGGCCGATGAATGAGAGGAATTCTCCTTTGGAGACCGTGAGCGAGACGTCGTCCACGGCGACGATGTTTTCGCTGCCGCGCTCGTAGACCTTCCGCAGGTTCCGCGCTTCAAGGACGATTGGGCGGTCGCTCATGTCAGTCTCCTTCGCTCCGGATGGATTCGAGCGGCCGGACCCGGGCGGCCCGCCAGGACGGATAGATCCCGCTCACGAGCCCGATGCCGACGACGACGAGGAGCGTCGTCAGGGCGAGCGACCCGTTGACGATGACCAGGCTCCCGGTCGGCGTGTAGGGGAGGAGCCGCCGGATGAGAAGGTCGGTGATCTTCGCCAGTCCGAAGGAAATCCCGACGCCGAGCACGCCGCCGAGCAGGCACAAGATCACGGTCTCGGTCCAGATCATGCGGAAGACGTCCTTGGGCATCGCGCCCATGCTTTTAATGATGCCGATCTCCTGGACCCGTTCGAGGACGGACATGAGGATCGTGTTGATGACGCCGAGCATGGCGATCAGGATCGCGATCAGGGCGATGGAGAAGACCATGACTTTGGCCGTCGAGATGAGGCCCATGATCGTCGCCTTGACTTGGGCCATGGACACGACTTGGACGTCGGGCAGGTCATAGAGCTTGTTTTCTAGTTCGGTCATGTTTGCGTTTTTATCCACTTTGATGCCCGCCGCCGTGATCAAGCCGGCCTTGTCGAAAATCTTCTGCACGGTTCGCAGGGGAACGAAAATCGTCCCGTCGTCGGCGGTTCCGGACCGGGCCAGAATGCCGACGACTTTGAGCTCGACGTTCTTTTCAGGGATCAGCAGTTTATCGCCGACCTCGCGCTGCTCAAGCTCGGCCGCCTCGTATCCGACCACGGCTTCCAGAGCGTTGGCCTCGGTGAACCAGGCGCCCTGTTTGAACTTGATGTAGGATTTCATGGCCGGGAACGTGGCCGGGTCCACGCCGAGGTAGGCGTTGATCCCGCCGTTTTCGCCTCTGTTCGGGTCGAAGACGGCGGCCATGAGCTGGGGCGTGACCTGCTGGACCTCCTTGTGCTTAAGGATGTCCGCGAGGATGGCTTCTTTCATATAGCGCAGCCCCGTGCCGCCCTTGAGCATGAGCGTCGCCGCTTCGTAGGGGCAGCCCTTGGCCGTCACGAGGACCTGGAACCCCATGTTGTCGATGTCTTTGCTGAGGGCGGACTCGTACCCCTTGTTGAAGCCGAGCAGGCTGGCCAGGACCCAGGCCGAAAGGCCGATGCCGAGGATCGTCAGCACGCTCCGTGCTTTTTTTCGAAGGAGGTTCTTATACGCCACCTGGTAGATGTTGATTTTTTTAATCATCGTCGCTCCTTAATGTCGCGGGTCCTGCCCCCGACCAGCCCCATCGGACTCGCTCATCACCCTGACGAGGGTCGCATTTCGCTTCGTCCTCTGGGGCGCCCCGGCCGGGGTCACCCGCATTTATTTTAATCGGGTCTTTCCGCCGATCAAATTTGCCATCCTACCGGCGCCGTCATTTCACGAATTTGCCGCCGAGAAGGAAGATGTCGCATAGGATGAGATTTTTTTTCGCGGCGCGGAGCGCGGCCCGGAAATCCTCCTCGGCCTGAGGCGCGGGGTTCTTGATCGCCGCGATTTTCGACCCCGGCTTAGCGGTTTGCGTCGCCACATCGTACTGGTCAAAATCGAGAAGGTTGAGCCCGACGAACTGCTTGCCGAACTCCGGGTCACGCAGGAGTTTGGCGTACTGGCTGGTCAGCTTCTGGAAATAGAAGGCACGGATCGTGCCTTCGAGGTCGAGCGCGAGAACGACTTGAACGCCGCCGTATTGGCCCTTCTGATTGACGCCGTGGATGTATCCGATCACATCCTTGCCTTTGAGGATTTGATACATCGTGTACGGCACGTCGGCCGTCTCAAACAAACCCTTGAAGGAATCTCCCAGCCGGGCTTCGATTTTACGCAGGAGCGCATCGCCGCCTTTTTGGGCGATTGAAACATAGAGGGTCCTGTATCCCGTGGATTCAGGGAAAAGGCGTTTGACGTCGCGGTCGGGGTCGTTGAGCTCGCAACCGACCGCCGCCGCAAGCGGACCGACCGTGAACAGAATCGCCAGGAACCATGCCGCAACTCGACTCATCATTAAAATCTTATCCCTTTATAATAATAAACCTGGACGACAATGCGCGAGTCTTTCATGTCTTGATCGTAAGCGTACATCACCCTGAAGGTCCAATCCGCCCCGGCAAGATAAGTCGCTCCAGCCGTAAATTGGACTCGCGTTTTACCCTTGCTGACGATCGCGATAGGCTGGGCTTCAAGCTTCAGCCTATTCTCCGGAAGAAGCCCAATCCCCGTCCGCCAGAACAGGGCGAAGGCCGAGGCGTTGTCTCGCGACCCGCCAAGGAGCTCGATTCGGTTTTCCCAGGAGTTTGTCAGCCAGGTAAAGTCGATGCCGCCCATGGCGAACGAAACCGG
>JBGOYP010000233.1:0-4521 GCA_041479785.1 Candidatus Aminicenantia bacterium
ACGAGGACCTCGATGGCTCTAATGTCGCGGATGCCCCCCAGGTCTAAAAGGTCGCCCCGAATAATGGTGTCGATATGCGTCCGGCGCCAGCGCTTCGCCTCTTCAGGGTCGTTCTTGAGATAGGGCTCCGGAAAACCGCCAAGAACTAATAGACGATCAAGCGCGATCCTCGGCTCCTCGTTCGAATCTTCTCGAATCTCCCGCGCCGTCAAAGGATGGAGCCGAAAAGAGAAAAAGCGTCCGGCGAGCGAATCTCCGCCCTTGCGGAGAAGGTCGAGCCGGGCCGATCCGGTGACGAGGATGGCCGGCGGGATACCCTGGGTATCGTAAACGCCTTTGATCCATGACTTCCAGTTCTTCATCTTGTGCAGTTCGTCGAATACGATAAGAGCCGCGTTCTTGTCCCATTCTTCATTCTTCAACAGGGCGCGGTCCCTTGACGCATCATAGCTCAGATAAACGAAAGGAACGAGAAGTTGCTTGGAAAGCGTAGTTTTACCGACTTGTCGGGGGCCCGAAAGCAGGACGATCTTCTCCTTGAGGTCCTTTTTTATCGGTTCTTCGAGGTATCTCCGCATATGACCATTATGAACCATTATTCCGAAAAGTCAAGACTTTTCGGAAGGATAACTCATTTTGGTCAATGCTTTATTGGGGGGAATCAAAGTAACACTCATATTTAAAGTGGTAGATATCACAACCTCCAAAATTCGTTAATTTGTCATTATCGCGGGCAGGAGTGATCCCAACGTCGCTTCGCTCCTCGGGACGACACAGCCTCTTTTGTCATCGCGAGCGAAGCGTGGCGATCTCACAAATGCGTTGACTGTCACCGAAAATAAGGCGGCAAAAAAAGATATGCAATTAGAAAAAGGGGACAACTACAGCCGCTTATCCGCCGACGGAGAGCTTAGGGCTGACGGCGTCAGTTACCGAACTATTCCATTAAGCAGGAGCTGTTGGCCGACGAAACCGACAGTCGCGGTAAGCTCATAAAGGTAATCTGGGCAGAGCGACATCGACAGCGTCAGGATCGGAACAATTTGGCTCGCATCGACTGTTATTCCATACGCAGCCTGGGCGGCCATCGACAGTTGCTCCGCTACGGCGTTCACGTCTTGGGGATATTTCTTTTTGAGAGCGTTTCCGAGGGCCGTGACCGCATACCTGAAGCCCGCGTCATTTTGGGCGATGATCGCCTTTATGCTCGCCTCGTTCAATCCGAAGATCAGGCCCAGGCCCGGGCCGTACGCTTTATACAAAAGGTCCAAAAAATTTTTATCCGCATGGGAGGCAGCGGCGATAAGCTTGGCGGGGGCGTCGGGATCGACCCGCTTAATCATAAGGTCAATGGCGCTCTCTATGACCTCATGACAGACCTCGAGACCAGCCGCGGGGTCCAAACCATAGTCCGCCAACATCCCCCCAATGTATGTATACAGGATCCCCGCCTTGGCAATGACGTATCCTTCACTCCCGGAAAGCCATTGGGCCTGTTGGTGCGCCGTGGAATCGATCCCCCAGGTATCGTTATGCGCGGCGAATCCATAGCCCAGGGACCGGTCTTTCTGGTTCTTTTGTTGGTCCCAAACCGCCATGAAATTGTGGTGCGTTTGGTCATAGAGATAGGCCGCCAATATCGGCTGGCCGAACATATAATTGAAGACATCCGGAGCAATAACGCCAAAAATCGCGTTCGTGTTGGGAATCGCGCCCAATTTCTTGAGCTGTTCATAGATGTAGATGTGCGTGGCCGACCCCCACGAAAACGCCATCGACGACAAAACCGCGAGAGAAAGCACCAACACGACAAATTTTTTCATGATTTTCCTCCTTCCCAGCTAGCTAATAATCTAATTAAACAGCAGGGTTTTGTCAAATAGCCGAACGGGGCGTGGCGATCCGACCTCTTGGTCGTCCCGAGGAGCGGAGCGACGTGGGGATCACTCCCGCCCCGCTCACTTCAACAGCTTCAATATCTCCTCGACGTCCTTGCGCGTCGGTTTCTTATCCCTCGCCATCCTGAAAAATACCGCGAGCTTCTCGCTCGCCTGCCCTTGCGGCGCGAGCTCACTCGGGATATGTCCGATCGCCGCCAGGTCGTGGAGCGTATGCCAGTCGTCCGAATCCGCGGTCAAGATCAGCGCCGCGGCGATATCCCGGATCGCCCGGCTGCTCTTCGGCGGCGGAAAAACGCCGCGCTCGACCTTGCTCCAGTTGCTCGGGTCGAGCCCCGTCATTCGGCAGAATTCGCGCAGCGACAGCCCCGCCTCCAATCGCTTCTTCTTGACGAACTCTCCGAAGGTCATGGCCGCTCCCGATTACGATGTTCTGAATCCTCTCCGTCGGCTCGCCCCCGCCATCCGGCCCGCCATCTCGGCTTCGGTCGCCCTGAAGAAAGCCATATGAACGACGTGGTCCTCGACGGCCAGCGCCGACCCGATGATTTTTTCCCCCGTGTACCGGAAATCGCTTCCCATCCCGACCGAATTGTAGCTCTTTTCGTCGCAACCCGCCGCCTCCATCAGGAAAGACCGCGGCTCGTCCGTCCCCTGTGTTCTTTTTCCTCCGATATCCTCCTGCCCCGCGTCGAGCACCGCGTCCATGGCATAGCTCTTCAGGAGCTTCGGATAAAGAGAGGCGAACGCTCTATCCCGGGACACGACATCGAAGCCTACGACCCATCCGTTGACAAGAACCAGGATCCCTACCTGATGAGGCCCGCAGGCGAACGCCGTGAGGTAATCATTCAAGTCGTTCCGGCGTTTCTCGAACGTGTCCTTCATCGCGCCCGTCCTCGAATCGGCGCCCGCCTCAGCTGCCTGATGGGCGATAGCGTCCCACACCTCCCCCTGGTTCGAGCGAAATCCGGTGCCAGCCTCAAGATTCGTGTTGACGCTGCGCTTTTGCGCCATCCGGATTTGCGTGGACATGACGGTCCCGGATTCCTTAAAATGCCGCGATTCATAGGACCATCTCCCGTGCTCGGTGCAGCTCACGGGAATGATGACCTCGGTCTTTTCCTTGATGAGGATTGTCGTGTTCAAGACCCTGTTCTGCTTGGCGCCGGCCAGCTCCTCGCCGTCGAGGAGGAGGACGGGGATGTCGCCGGTGTTCACGGCCTTGAGATTCGGGACTTGTCCCCCTTCGGACACTTCGGCGACCTGGAATACCCCACGCTCGAGCGCCTCCTTGAGCGTCAGATAGTCCGGCCCGCCGTCGAGCGGGCAGGTCAAGGGATATACGGACATGTTCTTATGGCTCAAGACGCCACCCACCTCCAATGACGCCTGATACTTTTCGATGATCGGATTCATTAAGCTTCTCCTTTAGCAATAGAATTCATTCATTGTGTGGTAATATTTTACCACGTTTTCCAAAGCTTGTCAATTGGCCGCGCATCTCGCCTTTGAACTCACAGCCCGAGCAGGCCGGCGGCATTCCCGCCGAAAATCCCCGCCTTCTCCGCCGCCGAAATCCCGAGGCCGTTTATGCTGTCCACCATCTTCCTCAGGCTTCCGATCTGGTGCGGATAATCGCTTCCGGCCAAAAGGTGGTCTGTTCCGGCAAATTCGATGGCCAGGCGCAGCGTGTTCGGGTCAAAATTGACCGTATCGAAGTAGAATTTTTTCAGGTGTTCGCTCGGCCGCCGGCTGATGTTCTCGCGGCATTCCTTGAACGCTTCATATCCCCGGTCGAGCCTTTCCGCCAGGTAAGGAATGGCGCCGCCTAGATGCCCCAGCACCCAGCGGATATTCGGGAATTTCTCGACCACGCCGCTGAACACGAGCTTCGCCGCCGCCAAGGTCGTATCGAAAGGGAATCCGAGGAGCGGCATCAGCCAGTATTCGGTCATGGCTTCGACGCCGGCCGGGAACTCCGGATGGATGTAGAATACGGCCTTCAGCGCGTCGGCCTTTTCGTAGAGCGGCCAGAAGCGCCGGTCGCTCAACGCGACCTGGCTGACATTGCTGAAGAGCATGACACCCTTAAACCCGAGCTCCTTGAACACCCGTTCGAGTTCTTTGACGGACGCTTCGGGATCATTGAGCGGAAGCGTCGCCAGGGCGGCGAACCTGTCCCCGCGCTCCGAGACGATGCGGGCCAACCTGTCATTGACCAGGCGGGCGAGCTCGACGGCGCGCTTCGGGGATTCGACATGCGTCCCCGGTGTCGTGAGGGTCAGGATTTGCTTGTCCACGCCCTCCCGTTCCAACACCTCGGCCCGATAGCCGATATCGCGATGCCCACGGACAACGATGTTATAGTCGCCCGGGTAGTGAAGAAGCTGATTATTCTGGGCGTCATGCGTCACTCTTACATTGCTCGGGCCTTCTTCGATGGCCCGGAGATATTCGGGGGGATAAAAATGGTTGTGAAAATCGATAATCGTCATGGCGACGCTCCTCTTTTCTTTTTCCAAAGATAATACACGGGAAGTCCCGTCAGGACAAGCGTGAGCCCGACCAAGCTTTGGCCGGGATTGGCAGCCAGTTGATGGATCACGATGGCGAAGGAGGA
>JBGOYP010000234.1:0-4518 GCA_041479785.1 Candidatus Aminicenantia bacterium
CGCCAGGCCGTCCATATACGGACGCAAGCGCTCGGGCATGACGACCGACCCGTCGGCCTGTTGATAGTTCTCGAGGATGGCGCTGACCGTCCGTCCGACGGCGAGGCCCGACCCGTTGAGAGTATGGACGAACTCCGGTTTGGCCTTAGGCTCGCGCTTGAAACGGATATTGGCCCGCCGCGCCTGGAAATCGCCGCAGTTCGAGCAGGACGAGATTTCCATGTAGCCGTTCCGGGACGGCATCCAAACCTCGAGGTCGTACGTTTTCTGGCTGGCGAAACCCATATCGCCCGTGCAGAGCAGGACGACCCGGTACGGAATCCCGAGACGCTTGAGGACCTCTTCGGCGCTGGCCGTCATCCACTCGAGCTCCTCGAACGAGGAATCCGGCTGAGAGAAGACCATCATCTCGACTTTGTTGAATTGATGCTGGCGGATCAAGCCCCGGATGTCCTTGCCGTAGGACCCGGCTTCGCTCCGGAAGCAGGGCGTGTACGCGCATAGACGCCGGGGCAGGATCCCGCCATCCACGACCTCGTCGCGGTAGTAATTCGTGAGAGGAACTTCGGCGGTGGGAATGAGATACCAGGGATACCCCTCGAGCTTGAAGAGGTCGCCGGCGAACTTCGGCAGATTCCCCGTGCCGGTCAGGCTGACGTCGTTCGCGATGAACGGCGGCAGGACTTCGCAAAAGCCGCGTTCCTTCGTGTGCAGATCGAGCATGAAGTTGATGAGGGCCCGTTCGAGTCGCGCCCCGGCCCCGAGATAGACGGTGAACCGCGAACCCGTGATCTTCGCCGCGCGGTCGAAATCCAGGATCCCGAGACGGGTCCCGACATCCCAATGGGCTTGCGGCGCGAAATCGAAAACCGTCGGCGCGCCCCAGGTTCGGACGATCATATTGTCGGCGGAATCCTTTCCCACGGGAACGGACTCGTGCGGAAGGTTGGGAATGTTGAGCAGGGCGAACCGCACCCGGTCATCGAGCCGCCGGATCTCGTCATCCAACTGCTGAATCTCATCGCCGATTTTTTTGGCGTCGGCGATCAGAGCCGCGGCGTCTTTTTTGTCGCGCTTATATTGGGAAACGAGCTCGGAGGATTTATTCCGGGCGCAGCGCAGATCCTCGGATTTCTTCAAAAGGGTCTTTTTTTCCTCGGACAACCGGACGAACTCGTCCAGGTTCACCGCGATTCCCCGGTCCGCGGTCAGTTTCACGACGAAGTCCTTGTTCTCGAGGACAAATTTCGCGTCTAACATCGGCGCGATTATAACATAAAACCGCGGCCGGGACGTCCGGGCACCAAATTGACTCGGCCATGGGATTCCCCTATAGTGAAGTCTCCATGGCGGCAAAAACGAAACGGGCCCCGTTCAAGGGATATATCCAGGTTTATACCGGTGACGGCAAGGGAAAAACCACGGCCGCTCTAGGGCTCGCTCTGCGGGCCGCTGGACGCGGCCTCAAAACCTACATCGGGCAGTTCCTCAAGGGCCGTATCTACGGTGAACTCATGGCCGTTAGGAAGCTCTCGCCTTTCATTAAAATCGAACGCTTCGGAAGAACAGGATTCATCCACGTCACGGACGACCCCGACGTCGAAGATATCCGCCGCGCCCGGAGAGGACTCGCGAAATGCCGGGCGGCTATGCTCTCGGGCTGCTTTGATATCGTCGTTTGCGACGAAATCAACATCGCCCTCGACTTCAAGCTCTTGTCCGAAGCCGAAGTCCTAGCGTTTCTGGATGAAAAGCCGGAGGACGTCGAAATCATCCTGACCGGACGCCGCGCGCCCGCGGCGGTCCTCCGCCGCGCCGACCTGGTCACCGAGATGAAAGAGGTCAAGCACTATTTCAAAAAAGGCGTTGTCGCCCGGCCTGGAATCGAGGACTAGGCCCGTGGATCGAGACCGCTTTGAAAAGCTCGTCGCCGAAGCCATGGACGCGCTTCCGGCGCGATTCAAGAAGCTGATCGAGAACGTGGCCGTGCTCGTCGAGGATTATCCGAGCCTCGACGTCCGCCGGCGGATGGGCGCTCCGTCGCGCTCGGCCATCCTCGGGCTCTATCACGGAACGCCTTTCCAGCACCGCGGCCCGTATTACGGGAACCTGCCCCCCGATGTCATCGTCATTTACCAGAAACCCATCGAGAGCATCTGTGCGACCGAGGACGAAGTCCGCGAGCAGGTCCAGGACACGGTCGTCCATGAGGTCGCGCATTACTTCGGCTTCAGCGACGAGGAACTGCGCGAAATCGAACGGCAGATCGCGGCCGAGAGGTCTCGGAAACCGGCGAAAAAGGAGGGCTGAGTTGGCTAAGACTTATACGGGCATCTATATCGCCCTCGTAACGCCGTTTGACGGCGACGAGGTCTCGGCCGAGAAATTCCGGGACAACATCCTGAAATATAACGAAACGGGCCTGGCCGGCTACGTCGTTCTGGGCTCGACGGGCGAGTGCGTTTCGCTCTCAGACGACGAGTCGGCGCTTCTCGTCCGGACGGCCCGGCAGGCCGCAGCCAAAGGCAAGAAGGTCATCGCCGGAACGGCGCGGGAATCGACGCGGCTGACGGTTGAATTCACGAACCGAATAGCTGACCTCGGCGTCGACGCCGCCCTCGTCCGGCCGCCGAGCTATTTCAAATCGAAAATGACAACTGAGGCCCTAAAGCGGCATTATCTCGCCGTCGCCGACCATTCACGCGTACCCATCATCGTCTACAATATCCCCCAGAACACCGGCCTCACCCTCGACGGGTCTCTGATCGTCGAGCTGTCCCAGCACCCCAACATCACGGGGCTCAAGGAGAGCGGCGGCAATCTCGTTCTTCTCGGCGAGATCATCCGGCGCCTGCCCGGCGACTTCAGCTACCTGAGCGGACACCCCAGCGTGTTCCTCCCCGCGCTACTTATGGGCGCGAGCGGGGCTATTCTCGCCGTGGCCAACGCGGTTCCGGACATCTGCGCTAAGATCTATGACCTCTTCGGCCGGGGCCGTATCGCCGAGGCCGCGGCCCTTCAGCTCGACCTCGTTCCTCTCATCAAATCCGTCATGGATACCTACGGCATCCCGGGCTTGAAATACGCGCTCGATGTTCTCGAATGGCACGGCGGCCCCGTCCGCTCTCCCCTCCTTCCATTAGAAGACAAGGGAAAAACCGAAATCGCGGCCCGACTCAAAGACTTAGGCCTGGTCAAAAAATAGAGAACGGCGAAGCCTTTCGGCCGCGGCGAAGAGCGCTTCGCAACGATATTTCCGGAGGAGGCCGAAATGAAAATCGCCCCGATTGCCATGACCTGCATTTTATCGCTTTTTCCAGCGACCGGCCAGAAGGCGCCGGTTCAGCCCGCGCCCGAATGGGAAAACCCGAAGGTCTTCAGCGTCAACGCCGAGCCGATGCACGCGACCTTCATCCCTTACCCGGACGCCGCCTCCGCCCTCAAGAACGACAAAACGGATTCGCCGTTCTACCGCTCGCTCAACGGGCCTTGGAAATTCAAGTTTATCGCCAAGCCCTCGGACGCCCCGAGGGACTTTTTCAAGTCCGGGTATGACGTCGGCGGATGGAAAGAGATCCCCGTCCCGTCCAACATCGAATTTCAAGGCTACGGAATTCCGATCTACGTGAATCAGACGTACGAATGGGTGAAGCCGCCGGCCCAGCCCGACCCGCCGCACGTCCCGCACGACAACAACCCGACGGGCTTATACAGAAGGACGTTCACCGTCCCGGCCGATTGGAGGGACAAAGAGGTCTTCGTCCATTTCGGCGCGGTCAAGTCCGCTTTCTATGTCTGGGTCAACGGCCGGAGCGTCGGCTACAGCGAGGATTCCAAGACGCCGGCCGAGTTGGACATCACGCCGTATCTCGTCGCCGGAGCGAACACGATCGCTCTCGAAGTCATCCGCTGGTCGGACGGGTCCTACCTGGAATGCCAGGATTTCTTCCGGTTAAGCGGCATCGAGCGCGACGTCTATCTCTACGCCGCGCCTAAGGTCCGGGTCCGCGATTTCTGGGCCCGGGCGGGTCTTACGGACGATTATACAGACGGCGTCCTGAGCGTGGACGTGGAACTGGCGAATAAAGCCGCCGGGCGGCGGGCCGGACCATGCACCGTCGAGATGGCCATTTATGACCGCGACGGGAAAACGATCGCCTCGGCCAGCCAGGCGGTCGCGCTGGACGGGAAGGAGAAAACGAACGCCGTCTTCGGCCGGACCATCAAACATCCGCTGACCTGGACGGCGGAAACTCCGAACCTCTATCCGGTCGTCGTAACGCTCAAGGACGGCGCGGGCCGCGTCCTCGAATCCGTGGGAGCAAAAGTCGGTTTCCGCCGGGTCGAAATCCGCGACGGAATCCTCCTTGTCAACGGGACCCGCATCCTCCTCAAGGGGGTCAACCGCCACGAACACGACCCCATCACGGCCCACGTCATCTCCGAAGAATCGATGCGCAAAGATATCCAGCTCATGAAGCAATTCAATATCAACGCCGTCCGGACGTGCCACTACCC
>JBGOYP010000235.1:0-4506 GCA_041479785.1 Candidatus Aminicenantia bacterium
CAATTTTCATTTTTTCATAAAACGAGGATTCCATGTTCAATGTAAAAACCATCCTGGAAAAGAAAGGACATGATGTCTGGACCATTTCCCCGGAAGCCAAGGTCATCGACGCGCTGAAACTCATGGCGGACAAGGGCGTCGGGGCGCTCGTCGTGTTGTACAAGGACCGGGTGACGGGCATCTTTTCAGAGAGGGATTATGCCCGGAAGGTGGTCCTCCACGGCAAATCGTCGATCGATACCCCGGTCAAAGAGATCATGACGTTTCGGGTCTACTGCGTGGATCTCGATACGCCGGTCGAGGAATGCATGACCTTGATGACGGAGAAGCGCGTCCGCCATTTGCCTGTCCTGGACAAAGGGAAGCTGATCGGCCTCGTTTCGAGCGGAGATGTGGTCAAATCGATCATGTCGAAACAGAGCAATACCCTCGAGAGCCTCGAGAACTATATCAAGGGAAAGTATAGCTGACGATTCTTTAATCCAAGGGCGTCCCGAAAGAGTTCAAGACGCATTTCGTCGCCTCGATGACCTCCGGAAGGCCAAGCCATGAGGTCAAATAGCAAAATTAGAAATATATTTTTTTGAGGTCAATCATATGAAATAATATTTCGTATTCAAGTTAGACATTACGAAATATAATTGCGTATTGAAGCCAAGAAAGAGAATTTCCCCCGAAAGACGTGGTCGAGCCGAACGACTGGAGTGAGCGCGACTGTTCGGGCTTAAGATTCATCCTCGCGGCCCTTTTTGCGGTCCTTGACTCGGCCGGATGACGCGTATATATTATCGCCGGAACGAGGAGGGTCGATTTGCCGAGAAAAGTTTTCCGGTCTTTTCTTTTTCTTCTTCTGGTTTCGCTCGCCGCCGTTTTCCTCTTGTCCGGCGATTCTTTTCAGATCCGCGGAGGGAATGAGGCCGAATCGATGTCTCAAGTCTTGCGGTATTCTCCCGAGAAACCTTTGCCGGGAACGTCCCTGCGGATCGAATTCAATCCGCGGGGAACGGTCCTTGAAATCGCCGCGAAGGTTTATGCCGTAGCCTACACGAACCGGGGAAGCCGATTTCCCCAAGCCAAGGAGATCCCTCTCGCCAAGGAGAACGATATCTGGTCGGCCCAAATCGAGATCGACGGGAAAACCCGGGGCCTCCATCTTAAGTTCGGAGACGCCTCGACGACGGAGCCGACGCGAAGCCTCCAATATTCGATCCCTCTCTACGATCCCAACGGCAACCGCGTCCCGGGGAACCTGGCATTCCAGGCCGAGGCCTACTCCCTGTGGGGAGAAACCCTCCTCGGACTGAAGCCGGATTGGGATAAGGCCTATTTCTTGTTTCAGGAGGAATTCAAAACGCATCCTGAACTGAAATGGGAATACTTGGACGCTTATTTCAGGTCGGTTCACAACGCCGGAAAGGAAGACCGAAAAGAAATCATCCTCAAGGACCTCGAAGCGTTGGAGGCGGAAAAGGGCGCGACTCAGGCCGAACTCCCCTTTCTGGAACGCTGGTATCGAATCATCGGCTTTCCGGATAAAGCGCGAAAATATGCCCGTCTTCAGCAACCGAATCAATCCCTGGCCGACGAAGAAGAGCGTTATCAAGCTATTTTGTCGGCGAGGGACGCAGAGGCCAAGTTCACCCTTCTGGAGAGTTTTCGAGCCGAATTCCCCGAAAGTCGACTGACGGAGAGTCTCTTGTTATCGGTCCACCAATCGCTCCTGGCCCGGAAGAATTATTCCCGAGGTCAAAAAATCCTGGACGAATTTCTAAAAATCAATTCGCGCTTGTCATGGGCCTGGCTCGGTTTTGCCCGGAATCTTTCAAACGCCAGAGTGGATTTGGAAAAAGCCGGGGAACTGGCCTGCCGAGGGTTGGAAATCGCCCGGGAGGACGCGGCCCGCGCGGAAAAAGCGAGCAGCTCCGCGAGGATCCCATCGGGATATACGGAAAAAGAATGGGCCGACCGCCAGGCCAGTCTTTTGATCGTCCCCCTGACCACTTACGGCGAGGTCCTTCTCCGGCTCGAACGGAACGAAGAGGCCTGCCTGGCGCTCAAGGAGGCTTTCGTCTTATCGCGGGGCCGCGACGAGCGGGCTAACGAAATCTACGCCCAAGCCTTGGTGAAAACCGGAGATTATCCGGCCGCCGTGGATATTCTCGCCCGATTGGCCCGCAAAGCGGGCGGCTTTGGCCGGCTTCAGATCATGGATCTATATTTCGAAGCCCTCGTCGGAGCGGGGCAGAATGAAAAAGCCCTGGCCGAGATCGAGACTTATGTCCGGGCGCAGGGGGAATCCCCGCACCGGCGAAGGCTGTTCCTGGAGGCTTCCCGGAAGTTGTTCGCCGACGACGAGGCTGCGACGAAAGCTTGGGCCCGGGTTTCCCGTCTCGCCCAAAAAACCGTGGAGTTTCGACGGAGCCTGTTGAACGATCCGCTCCCCCTCCTCTCCTTCCAAGACTCGGCCGGAAAAGCGATCTCCCTGTCGGAATTCGCCGGCCGGGTGGCAGTCCTATATTTTTGGTCGGAGCGGGAAACCGCGAGTCTGAAACCGCTTTCCCCGCTTGCGGCGATCGCCAAAGAACGCAGCGGCCCAGAGGCCGCCCCGATCGTCTCTGTCCGCATTCTGGACAGTCCGAGTGAAGACCGCGAAGCCGGAGTCCGCCACCTCCGAGACCGCGGGCTCGTCTTTCCCGTCCATCTCAACATCGCGCGGGAAGCGCTTTCGGATTTCGGTATCGTCCTCCCCCCGGCCGTCATAGTCCTCGACCCCAAAGGTATCATTCGATATCGGAAATGCGATCTGGACGTTCCGGATGAAATCCTGGCGGAAGATATCGGCTTGATGATCGATTTGGCCGGCCGGAGCGATCAAATTCTGTTCCCGGCCGCCGCGCTCCAAATCCCGAAAAAGGAAATCCGCATCCCGGATGAATCGGCCGGCCCCGGTACGCCCTGGTCCATCGTCCCCGGAGTCCAGGTCGGGCCGATCACCAACCGGACGAGCGAGTCCCAGATCCGAGCGCTTTACGGGCCAGAGAATGTCCGAAGACAAGACATCCAACTTGAGGAGGGCGCGTCGTTCCCGGGGACGGTCGTCTATCCGGATGATCCCGAAAAGACCGTCATCATCCGCTGGCGGGACCCTTCCTTCCGCAATCTGCCCGAATCCGTCCTTTTCCGGGGTCCCCGGTCGATCTGGAAGACGGACAAAGGGTTGTCTCTCGGATTGACCCTCAAGGAAATCGAAACGATCAACGGAAAGCCGTTCGCTCTCTACGGCTTCGGCTGGGATTATGGAGGTACGGTCGCCGGAGCCGAGGGCGGGATTCTGGCCGAACTCGGGGAAAAAGAACATGATTCCGTCGCCGTCCGGTCTTTGATCCTCCGCCTGTCAGCGGAGATTTTCCCGACCGGACCGATCCCGCTCACCCAAGACGAATACCTGAAGCTTACGGGGGAGCGGATCTTTCGTTCGGACCATCCCGGTATGCAAAGATTGAATCCCCGTGTCCATGAGATGATCATTATGTTCCCCCCGCCCGAAATCAAACGAAATTGATTTTCCGCCCGATGCTCGGCCAAGTGTAGTGCCGATCGATCTCTTCGACCGAATACATAATTCTTCGCGTTTCCAGGAGGCGGTCGTCGGCCGGCAGGTCGGCAAGCCTGCGGTTCATGAACTCGTCATTTTCGGCCTGCTGGGGCTCTTCCAGTCTTTTCAGGGGGAGACACGGCCTTAGCCGTGACGTTGGCTCGTTTCTTGGGGCTTTTTTCCCGCCATGGCGGGAGTCTATCGTCCCCGATATCCGGAGCGGACCGTCCTCTACCGGGTGCTTTTCCATCATTTCGAGCGGGTTCTGGCGGATTATGAGAGCCGCTTCGAGAAGGCGTACGGCTATTTCCGGCCGATCATCATCCCCGATTCGCCTCGAGGAATTAGTCGTCGGATTTTCGGTTGCGGAGCCGGGCTCCAGCGCGCTAGACTGTATCGCGAGAGATAACCATGAGGGCATGCAACAGCAGCATTAATGCGACGAAAAGCGGCGCCGACGGCTCGCTCGTCGGCTACGGCGGAGGATTGCCGCGCAAGAGGGCCCTGCTTGACTTGGAGGCCGGCAAGCACGTCCTGGGGTTCACGGCCGGATGGAAGAAATGAACCAAGCGTTCGCGCCGGGCTGCGCCCTGTCCATCTATAAGCCCGAGCTCGGCGCAAGGATGCTGGATTTTCTGAACAAGGATATCGGCGGCCTTTCCGAACACCGCCTCTGCTGCCGGCACGACCCGAGTCTGCCGGCCGGCACCCGGGTGATCAACGTTTGCGCTGGATGCGACAAGAGATTCCGGGAACTTTACGAAGGAATCTCCACGATCTCTTTATGGGAAGTGCTGGCGGAGAATGACAGGTTCCCGTTTCCCGATTACGCGGGAAGGACGATGAGCATCCTCGACGCCTGCCCGACACGGACGGAAATCCGAGTCCATGAGGCGGTCAGGGCCCTCCTG
>JBGOYP010000236.1:0-4503 GCA_041479785.1 Candidatus Aminicenantia bacterium
CTGAGAAAGATAACGAGGGTTTTTTCTTCGAGAGCGTGCTCCCGGAGCTTCGCCAAAATCCGGCCGATCGCGTCGTCCATGGCCGAGAGCATAGCGGCGTGTGTTCGGCGGAGGTCATCTTTGATGTTCTTGAACCGGTCGAGATATTTCTGGCCGGCTTCCATTGGGGCGTGGACGGCGTTGAAGGGGAGGTAGACGAAGAACGTTTCGCTATTGTGGCGGTCGATGAACGATAGGGTTTCGCGGGCCAGGGCGTCGGTCAGATACTCCTTCTCCTCGACGGGTTGCGTCCCGCGCTGGATGGAGCCGTCGTTCATCTGCCGGCTGCCCGGCGTATAAGAATGGGCTCCGCCCAGGAAGCCGTAGAATTCGTCGAAGCCGCGCTTCAGCGGATGGAACTGGGGCTCGAATCCCAAATGCCATTTGCCGAACATGCCGGTGACGTATCCGAGCTTCTTCAACCTCTCGGCGATCGTCATCTCATCGAGAGAGAGACCGAAATCCGGCTGGGCCCGGTTGCTGGGGCCGGGGTTGGTCTCGTGGCCGAAGCGCTGCTGGTAGCGACCGGTCATGAGTCCCGCCCGCGACGGGGAGCAGAGCGGCGCCGAGACATATCCGTGGGTGAACAGGACGCCGTTGCGGGCGATGGAATCGACGGATGGCGTGGGAATGTCCGTGCATCCCTGGACGCCGAGGCCAGCATAACCGAGGTCGTCGGCTAGGATGAGGACGATATTGGGTTTTTGACCGGGGGCGGCGGTTTCGGCGGCCCGGGCGACCTGCCAGAGTTCGCCCCGGGCAAGAAAGGCGGCGGCGGTACCTTTGCCCATGGTGTC
Organism: Candidatus Aminicenantia bacterium; assembly: GCA_041479785.1. GTDB lineage: Bacteria > Acidobacteriota > Aminicenantia > Aminicenantales > UBA4085 > JBGOYP01. Next base: position 837 of record JBGOYP010000236.1, read on the forward strand.
GATGAACGCGCGTCGTTTCATGCGGTCTCCTCATTCAAGGGAAGGTCTAGCGATATTTTAGACAATATTCGGCTAAAAGTATTGGCATAAATATCACGGGGCGCAGCAGCGTATCCCCCTCGGCGGATATTTTGTGCTAAAATGACCCCCGCGCGAGGGCGCCCATGAAAGAAACTCTGCTCCGCCGGATACCGGCGGTCGATTCTTTGCTCGGCGAGGCGGCCGGTCAAAACCTCATCGGACGATTCGGCCGGGAAGCGTTTTTGAAAGAATGTCGGGTCGCGCTCGACGACCTCCGCCGCGAAATTCTCGAGGATAAAATCCCGGCGCCCGCCGAAGAGTCGCTGTCCAAGGAGAATGTTTACCGCCGGATCGAGCGCCGGCTGGAAGAAAAATTCGCGGCCGGCCTGCATAAAGCCGTCAACGCGACCGGAATCCTGATGCATTCAGGTCTCGGCCGGGCCGTCCTCTCCGCTCCCGCCCGGCAGGCCCTCGACGAAGTTTCCCGGGGCTATTGCACCCTGGCCCTCGACCTCGAAACAGGCCGCCGCGGCCAGCGCGACGCGCGCGTCAGCCGCCTCCTGGCCGAACTGACCGGCGCCGAGGCCGCAACCCTCGTCAACAACAACGCCGCAGCCACGGTCCTCATCCTCCACGCCCTGGCCAAAGGCAAAGAGGTCATCGTCTCGCGCGGCCAGCTCGTCGAGATCGGCGGCTCGTTCCGCATGCCCGACGTCATGAGCACGAGCGGCGCCATTTTACGCGAGGTCGGGACGACCAACAAAACGCACCTTCGCGATTACGCCGAAGCCATCGGTCCCGCCACCGGGGCCATCCTGCGGGTCCATCACAGCAACTACCGGATCGTCGGTTTCGCCGCCGAGCCCGAGATCGAAGAGCTTGCCGAGCTCGGGGCCAAGCACGGCATTCCCGTTATCGACGACCTCGGCAGCGGGGCGCTCGTCGATCTCCAGGAATTCGGCCTGCAGACCGAGCCGATGGTCGCGCGCAGCCTCAAGGCCGGCGTCGATGTCGCCTGCTTCAGCGGCGACAAGCTCATCGGCGGCCCGCAGTCCGGGCTCATCGTCGGGAAAGCGGACGCCGTCAACCGCATCAAGAAAGACCCCCTGGCCCGGGCCTTCCGCTGCGGCAAATTGACGATCGCCGCCATGGAGGCCACGCTCAAGCTGTTTCTCCGGCCGGAGACGCTCAAAGAGCGGCATCCGTTTTATCGCATGCTGTCCTGGAATCTCGAGGAGCTCCAGCGCCGGGCCCGGCGCGTTGAACGTGATCTCAAAAAACGGCTCCCGCCCGGCATTGAAGTGTCCGTGGTCGATGACGGCTCCCAGGTCGGGAGCGGCTCCGCGCCGGTCGAGACCATCCCTACGAAATGCCTGTCCGTCAAAACCTCTAAGATGGGGCCGGACGAGATCGCCCGAGCCCTTCGCCTCGGGAAACCGCCGGTCTTCTCGCGCATCCACAAGGACGCGGTCTTGTTCGATTTCCGGACCATTCAGCCCGATGAGGACAAGGTCGTGGAAGAAGCGATCAGCGGACTATTCGCTCAAAAATGATCGACCTCGAAAAACGCCGCCGGGTCATGGGCCGCTCGATCAAGCTCGGCCACTGCATCTGCAATCCCAAGGAGCCCTGCCCCTGCGATCTCTTCAAGCAGAAGAACGTCTGCCTCTGCGCGGGGGAGCGCGAGGATGACGCCGCCGGGGACGCCCCGCTGACCCGGTTCGTGGAGAACGCCGGCTGTGCTTCCAAAATCAGCCAGAACGATCTGAAACTCGCCCTCGCCGGCCTGCCGCACGTTTTCGATCCCAAGGTGTTAGTGGGCGCGGAATCCTGCGACGACGCGGGCGTCTACATGCTAAGCGACAAGCTGGCCCTGGTCCAGACCGTGGACGTCTTCACCCCGTGCGTCGATGACGCCTACGTCTTCGGGCAGATCGCGGCGGCCAACTCCGTGAGCGATGTCTACGCCATGGGCGGAACGCCCCTCACGGCGCTGTCCATCGTCGCCTTTCCCATCGAAAAGCTCAGCCCGAGGATCATGAACCGGATGCTCCAGGGCGGGATCGATAAGCTCAACGAGGCCGGGACGGTCGTCATCGGCGGCCACAGCATCAAGGACAAGGAGATCAAGTTCGGCTTCGCCGTCACGGGCGTCATCCATCCCAAAAAGATCGTCCGCAACGATAGAGCCAGGCCGGGCGACGTCCTCATCCTCACCAAGCCGATCGGAACGGGGGCCGTCTGTTTCGCCGCGCAGCTCGGCAAGGCAAAAAAAACCTGGCTCGGGGAGATCGCCCGGTCCATGACCGAGCTTAACAAAGCGGCCGCGGGGGTCATGATAGAAGCGGGAGTGCGCTGCGCGACCGACGTCACCGGGTTCGGCCTCGCGGGGCACTTGAGCGAGATCGCCGCGCAAAGCGGCGTGACGGCCGAAGTCCATGCCGGGTCGATCCCCGTTTTCGACGGCGTCATGGAATGTTTCCGCAAGGGGATCATCTCCGGGGCGGTCGAGCGGAACCGGGAATCCTCGGCCAAATTCGTCGAAAAGGCCGCGGACGTCGGCGAGGACCTCGAGACGCTGTTCTATGACCCGCAGACCTCGGGCGGACTGCTCATGTGCCTGCCCCAACGGAAAGCCGCGGCCGTCCTCAAGGAGCTGAAGAAGAAGGGCGCCAAAAAAGCGGCGGTCATCGGGCGAATTACAGGTAGGTCCGAGGGCCGGATCATTCTCAAGAAAGCCGGGGGTACACATACCGGCCAGGGTCACCTTTGATGGTGGATGCAAAAGCGGGATTCGGGGATACCCCTCTATCTCGAGAAATTTCTCGGCCGGTATGTGTACCCATTTTGAAAACGCTCCTCGCGATGACATTATTTATATGTCATTGCGAGCCTCTTGGCGTGGCAATCTCACCTGCTTATATTTGACAATATGCCCGAAAAAGAACATCTCATCGTCGGGACCGCCGGTCACATCGACCACGGCAAGAGCTCCCTGGTCAAGGCCCTGACCGGGACCGATCCCGACACGCTTCCCGAAGAGAAAGAGCGAGGTCTGACCATCGAGCTCGGCTTCGTCTTCATGGACGTCCCGGATTACGAGAAGCAGATCGTCTTCATCGACGTTCCCGGCCACGAGAAGTTCGTCAAGACCATGGTCGCCGGGGCGAGCAGCATCGACGTCGTGCTGTTCATCATCGCCGCCGACGAGGGGATCTCGGTCCAGACGCGCGAGCACTTCGACATCCTCCAGCTCCTCCGGGTCAACGAAGGGATCATCGTCCTGACCAAGTCCGACCTCGTTGACGCCGCCCGGCTCGAAAAACTCGGCGATGAAGTCCGAGCGTTCGTCCACGGGACGTTCTTGGAGGGGGCGCCGATCCTTCCGGTTTCGTCGGTCACGGGATCGGGCCTCCCCGAGATCAAAGCCGCCCTCATGGCCGCCGGCCGCCGGGTCGGCCGGCGCGAGGACTGCGGCTACTTCCGCCTGCCGGTGGACCGCGTCTTCGTCATGCACGGTTTCGGCACGGTCATCGCCGGGACGGTCCTCTCGGGCGGGATCAAGACCGGCGACAGGATCGAGATCCTGCCCGAGCGGATCGAGACCAAGGTCCGCGGCGTCCAGGTCCACAAAGAGAAGAGAGAC
>JBGOYP010000237.1:0-4461 GCA_041479785.1 Candidatus Aminicenantia bacterium
ATAGCTGCCTTCCAAAGAAAAATATAATCCGCCGATGACGCGAAGGCGGACCTCGCCGCCGTAGAGCGTTCCCTTTCCGTAAACCGTCTTGAAGGTTGCGTCGGTCGGCTGGAACTGTCCGTACCGGCCGAAGATCATTATTGAGGGCCGACGGGCTTGGACCTTGACCATCAACACTTTCGTTTCCTGAGCGTGCAGCCCGATGGCCGCGATGATTGACACAGCGAAGAACACGATTATTTTTCTCATAGGCTGTTCCTTTTCTATTTCACGACCGTGGTTTTGGCGCTTTCTACCCCGCCCTCGTTGACCAATGTGACGCCGTAAACCTGTTCGTCCTTCGGGGCCATCCGGTGGCGGTAGGTCCGCGCGTTTATGGGAAGCTCGGCGAGCTTGACCCAACTTTCTCCCACCTTTTGATAAACACAATAAATCACGATATTCAGCCCGGCATTAGCCGGGTTCTCATCCCAACTCAGGTCGACAATGTACTCGGTCTGGGTCACGGAACGGTTCGTCTGCCGGACGGCCGTCAGGTTAGACGGGGGGCTGACCAGCTTGAAATTCGCCGTCACGCTCTTGTCGCGGTCCAAATTGATGATGACGGTATGCTCCTTGCCGATAGCGTCCCCCGACCAGCCCGTTAAGACGCAATATTGAGCCGGAAAGACTCGAACCTCGACATCGCTTCCGGTGCTGTACGTATATATTCCCGGGACGGGAGATGTCGTTCCGAGGGATGTGTTGTTAACGGCGATTTGGAGGGTTTTTCCGCCGAAAGAGATGTTGCAGGACATATCGACGCCTGCGCTCGTGATGGTGTCGAGGTAAGCGTTCGTTAGGGAGCCGTCGTAGGCGTTGCTGTTCGGCGTCGTGTTTTTATTGAAGGTTTTGCCTTGGATGTAGAAATCGCCCGCGTTTGCGAGCCTGTTTTTTTCGATCTCCTCGAGGCCGTCCGCTTCCATCAGCCGGACGAGCTTGTGGGCCGAATCGGAATTATCGTATGTAAATATCCCCGAGCCGTTCAGGGTCGCGTCGATATGCCAGATGAGAAACCCGTCGGCCGGATATGTATAATCGTTGGATGTCCGGATGCGGTTCTGGATCATGAAGAATTCTCGGAACGGACTCGCCAGGCTATAGTTCGGCCAGAAGATGACGGCGTCGGGATAGGTCGCCGTCGGCCGGAGGACGACCGTCCGGCTCCCCAAGCCGACGACCTGGGGCGTCAGCCAATCGAGGAGCATCTTGCTGAAGCCGTTGTGATCGCCCCAGTTGTTGTCCATCATGTCCAGTCCCCCGACGCCGCCCGCGGGGCCGATCGTGCCGTCATAATCATAGAGGTCGGGAAGTCCCAGGGAATGTCCCGTCTCGTGCATAACGACTACGGGGGTAAACAAACCCGATCCCCGTTTCTCCCACTGCCAGGAGTAGGCGCATCCGGAGAATTGCTTTCCGTCCAGGATGAACGAGGACGACCAGGTCGTGTAGTATCCCCACCAGAAATTCGACCAGCCGTTGTCGGGTCCCGTCCAGAAGACGCAGAAGTAGTCGATGAGGCCGTCGCCGTTGTTGTCATACTGCGAAAAATCGTGGCCCTGGCTGTCGAAATAATTCAACGCTTCCTTGATCAGCGTTTCGCGGCCCGTCCTCGTCATGGCGATGCTTGAACGCGGGTAGGCCGTTCTATACCAGCCCAGTGTCGCGCCCTGGATTTCGAGAAGATTGTAGGAGGAGCGGCGATAATAGTTCCGTAGGCTTTCATAAGGATATCCCGTGTCGCCGTCTCCGAAAAGCTTCGAATTGATTGTGGACGAGCTCGTACTCGACAGATTATCGGAAAACTCGATGAGAAGGGCGAAGATCTTGTTTGTCCCTTTGTTGCGCAAGCCCTGCCGGATTCCCGAGGGCGGGGCCGGCACGGCTTCGACAACCTCGGCCTCCAGCCGGCCGAGCGCTTTGAGGCGCAGGCGCTCGAGCCGGACGGCGAAGTCCCGGACGAGCCCCGGATCGGCCTTGTCGTTGCCGAGGGCTTTCGCGAACGCGATCCGCCGGGCCAGCGTGCCGTCGAGCCGGTATTGCGCGAGCTGCTGCGGCGTCGGCGGTTCCAACGCGAACAGGCCGCCGGAGGCGAGGAGGGAGGCGACAAGCAGGGCCGCGCTTCGTTTTCGCGCGACATTCCAAGATGACGATTTCATCGGTTCTCCTACGACCAATTACGGCTTTACTCTATGGGAGAGGATCTGGTCTGTCAATCAGATCGCCGGTTTTGGCCTTCTTAATATTTGTCGGCCAGGCCCTCCGCGAATTGACATCGGTCGTTTTTGCTGGCAGGATAGAGCGCGGATCATCAAGGACGTCCATTGAAAAAAATCGTCATCGGCATCCTTCTGACTGCGACCTTTGCACTCTCTTCGGCAGCCGCGGTCCGGATCGGGCTCGGCGGGAATTACGCCCGGGCGTTCACGGCCAGCTACGGCGAAGGCTTGGCTTACGGGGTCGGCCTCGCTGTCGACGTTTTCCCGTTTTTAGCGGTCGGAGTCCGGGTCACCCGTTTTGAGCTCCGCGGGGAGGGAGCGGCGGATGGATTGAGCAAAGGCCGGTTGTCGTCTATGCCCGTCGAGTTCGAAATCCAGGCGCGGCTTCCATTTGGTTCGGTCGTCACACCGTATCTTGCCGTCGGCGCCGGATATGCGTGGAATTCTTTCCGGTTGGATACGGGGCTCTCCGGAACGTGGAACGACGCGGGATTTTCTGTGTCCGAGTCCGTGAAGGACGGCTTCGTGGCCCTTGCCGGAATCGGGATCGATTTCGCGGTCCGGCGATGGCTTGTCGTGAACATCGAAGGCCGGGCGGTTTTCATCAGCGCCACGAACGGGTCGTGGACCATCAACGATATCGCCACGGGTGGGAAAGTATCCGGGACCCTGCGCGGGCTGAGATGGAATTCGGCCCTGGCCGGATTAAGCTTGAAATGGGTGTTTTGAAAGATAGGCCGAGCGAACGATGAAGACGCGTCAACGGTCTTGGGGGGTCGGAATATTTACCCTCGCGGTATTTGCCGCGGCCTGGTCCGTTCCCGGCGGGCCGCGGGGCCAAGAGATCCGGCCCATCTTTTCGGACCGCGTCGCCGCGGGCTCGGATGGGGCCGCCCGGGATATCTCGAATACGAAAGTCGAATATCGATTGGCGCGGCTCGCAGATATTTACAAAATCCGGGGGGCGAACGAGGCCCGGGATTTCGCTTTCCGCCGGGAGATGAACCTCGACCAAAACGGGGTCCAGGTGGTTGTCGAATCGGCAGACCTCCCATCCGTGCTTTCGACATTTCCGGCGGCGGAGGTTGTGAAAAACGTGGTCCGAGCCGCGGGAGGAACGGTTGAGTTGGGCTACAAAAACCTCGTTCTCTGCCGCGTTCCCGTGGCTTCCCTGGGAACGGTCGCCGGGCACCCGCTCGTCCGGTATGTTCGTCAACCACTCAGCCCTGCGCCGCAAGTCGTATCGGAAGGCGTCTCCCGCATCGGGGCCGATCTCTGGCAAAGCCTGAGTCCGCTCCACACGGGAGGGACCGGCGCGAACGTCGCCGTTCTGGATGTGGGCTTCGGGAACAGCGGCCTGCTGCGGGGGTCCGAGCTGCCGGCGAAAATCACGACGAAGTCGTTCCGGGCGGACCAGGACTTCGAGGTCGAGTTCCACGGTACGGCCTGCGCGGAGATCGTTCATGATATCGCCCCGGACGCAAATCTCTGGCTCGTCCAGTTCTCCAACGACGTCGAACATCACGCGGCCGTCAATTGGCTCCTGACCCAGAAAATCGACGTCATTTCCTATTCCATCGGATGGTTCAACGCCGGCGACGGCCTCGGCACCGGCCCGATCTGCGACGATGTGAACAAGGCCGCCCGATACGGCATTCTCTGGGCCGGCGCCGCGGGAAATTACGCCAAGGCCCACTTCGTCGGGACGTTCAACGACCCCGACAACGACGGGTGGTTCGAGTTCCCGGACGGAAGCGAATTTCTCCAGTTCCGGCTGCCGGCCGGTATCATGGCGAGCGTTTACCTGAATTGGGACGATTGGGGGACGTGGAACGGTTTCGATTATCCCGGCTCCAGACAGGATTATGACCTCTATTTCTATATTTGGGACGGCGACGCCTGGCGTCTCGTGGACGAGTCCGCCACCGTCCAGGACGGCATGCAGTGGCCCGCGGAAGGCGTTTCCGGCCAGTATAACGCGACCGAGACCATGGGGGCGATCCGCATTTATAACCGATCGACGACGCGCAATTGCACGATCGAAGCTTTCATCCTCGGAAATACGGGGGCGATCACTAACAACGTCCCGGAGGGGAGCGTGCTGGTTCCGGGAGAAGCCGAGGGGAGCATTACGGTCGGCGCGGTCGATGCCGTCGACGACTCTTACCACGCTTACAGTTCCAGGGGCCCGACCAAAGACGGC
>JBGOYP010000238.1:0-4446 GCA_041479785.1 Candidatus Aminicenantia bacterium
CGTCGTTGTTCTCCATCCCCTTGAGAATAGTCCTTGCCGGCCGGATGCCGTGTATATCACTTGCGATTAGATAACGGATAAGGCCCCGCACGCTACGTTCGCCGTCCGTCTGGCTTTGGTTAAAAAGAGATTCGATTGCCTTTTTATCGCTAACTTTGACCAGGGTCAAAGCGACTCTTTTTCGGACGCGAGGCTCCTTGTCCTTGAGGGCTTCGATCAAAGGCGCGATTCTCCGGCTGTCCCCGATTCCGGCTAAGGCCGCGGCTGCTTGTTCCCGGACCCCGGCGTTTCCATTTTTTAGGTCCGAGATAAGGGAATCCAGGGCTTTCTCTTCAACCAGAGCCGCCCCTTGGCCTCCCGCCGTCTCTCCCACCACGGCTTTTGCCGATGGCGGCGGAGCCTCGACGCTCCCGAAAGCCGCGCTTTTTCCGTTGGTAGCGACGATCAACTCCTGGCCGCAATTGCCGCACTTGTATTTCCAAATTCCCATCCTCTTTCGAAAAAACAAACGAAGAACGATCGTCCACCAAGCCAAGACGGGAATGCCGACGAGGTAAACGGCCCCCTGAATATATCGTCCTTTGGGAGGCAGAATAGTGAAAACGGTGAAAACCATTATTGCGGCGGCAATCAGATAGGCGATGGTCGCGCGTGATTTACTCAAGTAATACGATCGAAATCCCGAATATTTCAATCCCTCGACGGAGGCGTTCGAATCCGGCAAGAACAGGTTTTTTGGGACGTTATTGCCCTTGAGACACTTCGGACATTTAATCTCGAAATGTTCCGCAAACGATGCATCCGGGCAGTCCTTCAACACCTTGGGGAGAGCCATCTTTTTTTTCATCTAAAACCTCCTCAAGAATGACTTCAGGGAAATCTTGGCAGGAAAATTACTCCCCAAAGCTCGTTCCGAGCCCCCGCGCTGCGGCGATCAAGGGATGATCGAGAGGAACCAGCCTGGGGCCGCCGACGGCCGTTTCCAAACGAACGGACGTGATCGCCCCGCTCCGGACGGCGACCATCCGGCCGAACTTCTTCCGGACGACGAGTTCGATGGCCTCCGCTCCGAGCTCCGTGGCCAGGACGCGGTCATAGGCTGTCGGAGACCCTCCCCTTTGCAGATGGCCCAGGACGACCGTTCGCGTTTCGGCCCCGGTCCGGCGCTCAAGCTGCTCGCCCAAAACGAAACCGACGCCGCCAAGCCTGACCGGGTCGGCGCTCTTCTCAACGATCTTCTTGACTACGACATCGCCTCCCCTCGGCCTGGCTCCTTCGGCGATGACGACGATGCTGAAGCGTTTCCCTCGCTTTTTTCGTTCCGCCACCTTGGCCGCGATGGCTTCGAGAGAATAAGGAATTTCGGGGATGAGAATAATATCCCCGCCTCCGGCGACGCCGGCATAAAGGGCGATCCAGCCCGCCCGGCGTCCCATGACTTCGACGATCATGATCCGGTGGTGGGATTGGGCCGTCGTATGGACCCTGTCGACGGCTTCGACGGCGATAGCGACGGCCGTGTCGAACCCGAACGTGATCTCCGTCCCCCGGAGGTCATTGTCGATCGTCTTGGGTATGCCGACGACGGGAACGCCGTCTTTCATCAACCGGGAGGCAATGCCGAGCGTCCCGTCGCCGCCGATGCAAATTAAGGCGTCGACGCCGAGCGCGTTCAGATGAGCGATGGCCTTGGGCGAGACATCGTTAAAAACGATCTCTTTGCTCCTCGCGCTTCCCGGCAGGGCGTATCGATACGGATTCGACCTGTTGGATGTTCCGAGAATGGTCCCTCCGACCGTCAGGATCCCCGAGACGGCCGCATAAGTCAGCTTCCGATGACGGTTGTGGATTAGTCCATCAAACCCGTCCTCGATCCCGACGACCTCCAGGCCATATTCAAGCAAAGCCTTCTTGGTTACGGCTCGAATGACGGCGTTGATGCCGGGGCAATCTCCGCCGCCCGTCAAAACGGCGATTTTTTTTGGCTGAGGCATGTCGCTATCTCCCGAGGAATAAAAGGACGATGACTATGTTATATTATCTAGCGCGTTTGGACAAAAGATTCTGAAACGGAAACGGATTTATTGCAGGCGGGCGATATGGCCTCGGAGTCGCCTCCCGGATCTTTAGACGAGCGAGGCCTTCGACCGTCGATAGGTCGGCAGGAAGCTCAGGAGAAAGACAAGGACGAGGTCCAAATCCGCATAAAGAAACAAAGGGATAACAGCTCGCGTTTGCAATCCCACCGGCTCGACGACCAAAAAAATCTTGACGAAGATGGTCAGAAGGGCGATGAGGACGAGGAGGATGATCCGGATCTGGAAAAGGGTCACGAGCGGCTTCGCCATCCGGGTCGATATCGCCAATAGAAGAAGAACGGCCAGGCTCAGGACCAGCGAAGGAATATGCCGCACCCCGAAGGTTCCCGGCCAGAAGGGGCCGTATCCCCGGAGGACATCCCAGAATCCGTTCCCCCCCGATTCGGGAGCGGACAGCCGCATGACATACGCCATTACGCCGGCTAGAAAGCTGCTCACCGGCACGAATAAAACGACCCAGAGGACGGGCCAGATTCGTTTTGACGCGCTCATCGCATATTCCCTTTCTTTATGCCTGATTATATGTCTATTTTTTGGGCTCGAGGGTCGGCGTAAAGGTCCAGGTCCAGCCGCCTTTCTTGGTGATCAGGGACTTCTTGTCCGGCGAGACGCGCAGATCGTCCGAATCGGGCAGAGGCATGGCCATCATTACCGGCGAGGGTACGACAAAGTCTTCGGGCCGGGTATTGATGCTTGCCGGTATAGACTTATACGAGCCGGTGCAAAACTGGGCGACTTCAGCCGCGGGGAAGGCGGTTCGCACCTGCAGTTCGAGCGCGCCGGCCAGGCCATCCTTGATCCCCAGGAGCTCGTAGTGTTCATATTCTCCCTTGAGTACCGGAGGCAGACATTTAGGCTCAGGGTTGCGCAGATTCTTGACGACTGATTTCTCGTTCAGGAAACTGGGCGTTCCCACCAGCTTCGACTCGGTCAACTTCCATTTCAGATCGATCACGACGCGATCCGTCACGTCCGCGTATCCGATCCAGTTCGAGCCGCCGACGACATTGGTTTGAGCCTGATAAACGCCGACGATGTGGTAGAGGACGACTTCGGCACTGCTCCAGCGCATCATGGCGTCCATATCCATCTGTTGCGCCGACGCGGGTATCGATGGCCGCAGGAGCAGAAAACACATGATGATCATCAACCGGACTGAGCACATTTCATCCTCCCGGAAGTTGACTGATTGGAAAATCCGTTTTGCCTAAGCGGATATTCTAAGGGAATGGATTGGGATTGTCAAAAGACGAAAGGCTGAAGAAACGGGAGATCGTCCGGGGCGATTCACTGAGACGACGGGAGGATATAAAAATAGAAGGGGTCGATAAGCATATTTTCCTTGGAAAGCTTTTTCAATTCGACGTTCACCTCATAGAGATAAAGGTTCCGATAAGGGTAATAGGCGGCCGGCGAGAACTCCACCTCTTTACGTTCGTAGGACGTTTTTCCCGAGAAAACCGCGAGGTCAAAGAACCGGATGGAGACTTCGTGCTCGCCCTTCTCCGAGCCGAAGACGATCTTCAGCTTATCCAGCTTCAGCCTGGAATTGAACAGGATCTTGTACGGCTTTTCAAGATGCAGGTACAGCTGGCCCCCGGGCTTGGGGACGACGCCTTTTCCCATCGGGAACAGATAATACCCGAGCGCCTGCCGCGAAGAATAATCCACCGTGTAGCTGGGATAGAGGACGCTCCGCGGATAATAAGCCCAGAGGAAGACGCACCCCGCCAGCACGACGAACGTCACGATGGGCCGGAAGGCCCGCGGGGCCTCTCGGCGCGGCGGGAACATGACGTAGGCGATGATTATGAAAACGACAGCCAGAACCCAGACATAATTGGGGATGTAGCCCGCGTTGGGAATCTTCAGGAATGACGGCAGAAGGGGGGGAAGGAAAAAGTGGAGATTGCTGAGAAAAACGAAAAAGTCCCCCGGCCTGGTCGCGACTCCGCCTGTCGTCGGCTGATAGAGGAACATGGGGTGGAAGAGAAGAAGCCCGGCGACGACAAAGCTCCAAAGGCAGGAAGCCTTGAAGAGAAAAGAAAAAAGCCAGTTTTTGTTGTGTTCGAGGAAATATCCCAACAAGAGGGCCCCGGCCCAGGAAACGGGCACCAGGCCTCGAGCCTGGGGGGCGAATCCCGGCCGCAGGGTCATGAAGGCGTGACTGGCGACATAAGGCAGAACCACGAGAAGCAGGGCCAAGAGATCCTTTTTCCGCCTCCTGAAGAACTCGATGAGCCCCATAAACGAAAACAGGTAGATGGGCGAGTAAAGAAGAATACCGTCTCTCTGGTCGAGAAAATAACCCAGAAAGGAACCGGTCCTGAAGTGCAAAGGAACGGAG
>JBGOYP010000239.1:0-4432 GCA_041479785.1 Candidatus Aminicenantia bacterium
CCGGAGGATCGAGGCCTTGATCGAGAACCGGAATCCCAAGCTCCTCTGGAACGCCCGGGAGCAAGTTAAGTTCTTCCTGACGCGGGCCTACGAGTATTATGCGCATCACCTCGACGCCCTCCGGAATTTCATGGTCAGCGAAACGCACTATCCGGCCGTGATTTTCCAGCGGATGGTATGCAGTGTCATCGACCGCAAGTCCTGCGCCGGCGTGCTTTTCAGCCGCCACCCGCGCCTCGGGACGGGCGTCTTCCTTCAATACGCGCGCACCGTCTATGGCGAGGACCTCATGACGGGCCGGCTCCGGCCCGACGAGCGGCATTTCAAGGCGCGCGAAGACGCCAAAGCCGATTTCCCGGCCATCTTCCATTTCTGGAACCGGCTGTCCCAGCTCGAGCAGATCTTCCGAGCGCCGGTGATGGTCGAGTTCACGGGCGTCCACGGCACCTTCACCGTCCTCCAGGTCAATCCCGCCGAGATGACGGGCGCGGGGATGCTGACGGCGGTCATGGACATGTCCAGGGCGGGGATGATTTCCGCCGAGCGCGTCCGGGCCTTGATCAAACCCTACCATATCCGCCAGATCGAGTCGGACGCGATCGACTCGAAGTCGCTTCACGCCCTCAAGCCGTTCGGCCGCGGCATCTCGGTCCTGCCCCGGGCGGCCGTCACGGGACGCATGTATTTCGACGTCGGCCGGGCCAAGCAGGCCCGCGAGGCGCAGAAAGGAGAGAACGTCATCCTCGCCAAGGACCGGTTCTCGCCGACCGACGCCGTGGACATGCAATACGTGAGCGGCATCTGCAGCCTGAGCCCCGCCGCGATCCATGTCGTGACAGCCGCCCAGAATTTGGGCATCCCGGCGCTCCTTAACCTCGAAGAAGTCGGGATCAAGATCTATGAATCCGGCCGCCTCATGGTCAACCGCGATGGGGTATCGATCCGCGAGGGCGACTGGGTTTCGATCTCAAGCCGGTTCCAAATGCTCTATATCGGGAAGGCCGTGTTTGCCCCCGCCCGGTTGCTGCGCTTCATGGCCGGCCAGAAAGTGGAGTTGACGCCCGCCGAGCGGGTCCGGTTTGAAGGCCTGGCCGCGTATTACCGGGAATTCCGAGCGATCCTCGAAAGCGTGGAGGCGTCCGAGTTCGAAAGCCTAAAAGACCTAGGGTACGCCATCCGTTACGGCCGGTTCCGCGATAACCCGGGGAAGGCGGCTGAATTCGTCAACGGCTGTTTCGATGTCAACGGGGAGGGCTTGGTCGCGCGACTCCTGGACGCAACCCTGGGGATGCATTTGATCAATATCGCCGCTTACGATCTCCTGACGGCCGAACGAAAAGTCGCTCTTCTGAAGTGGGCCTTGGCCTTGTCCGCGCAAAAAGGAGTCGCCGGCTATCAGGCCGGCGCGTTCATCATCGGGAGCCTTGTCCAGCCCGGCGCGGGCCTCTCGTTTTGGACGAGCTTCACGACGGCCGAGATTGCCCGCCTCATCGATGAGTGGGTCCTCCACCAGAAGTATTTAAATATCCTGAACGATGTCGGCGAACGAAGGATCAGCCGTGCCGCGGATGTCATTCTCTCCCGCGGGCTCGCGCCCTTGTCGATTCACAAGGGATTGGCGGCGGAATTCATGACCCTGAAGTTGAGCGGCGTGGATCTGGCGGAGGTCCGTCGCGCCGCAGCGGACGCCGTCGATCCGCAGACGGCCGAAGTCCTGGACCTGCTGTTGAAGCCCTATGGGGAGTTCTATGATTTTTCGAACGCGCAGAGCCTTGCCGCTCTGAAAAAATTATGCGAGATCGGGGGGCGGCCGCTGCCCGGGCCGGACGACCGTTGAATCTTGGAGGAGGAGCAATTATGAAAAACCGTAGAATTTGCGCGGCCTTCGTCGTCTTGTCCCTTGTCCTAACCCCGGGCGTGCCGGTTTTCGGACAGACATTCAAACCCGGGCCCCAAGTCCTGACATTCTTCTCCGACGTGGACGACACCGACCAGCCGTACGCGCTCTATTTGCCGAAAGCATTCGACACGACAAAGAAATACCCGCTCGTCATCAGCTTGCACGGCGCCCTCTCGAATCACCGGCTGAACTTGCGCCGCGTCTTCGGCCAGAGCAACCTGCCGAGCGAGACCGATGTCGAGGCGACCCGGTATTTCCCGGACTGGGCGGATATCGATTTCATCGTCGTGTCACCGCTGGCGCGCGGCACGATAGGCTATCAGGGGATCGCGGAAAAGGACGTCTATGACGTTCTCGCGGACGTCGAGCGCCGATTTCCCGTCGATGAGGACCGCGTTTATTTGACGGGATTGTCGATGGGCGGCGGAGGGGCGATCTGGCTCGGCTTGACCCGGCCCGACGTCTGGGCCGCTATCGCCCCCGTCTGTCCGGTGCCGCCCGGAGATTCGGAGGTCCTGGCCCCGAACGCCCTAAACGTTCCCGTCCACATTTTCCAGGGGGGAGCGGACACGACGGTCCGCCCCGAAGGAACGCGTGAATGGGTGAAGCGGCTGCGCGACTTCGGAACGAAGGTCGAATATACGGAATATCCGGACGTCAAACACAACAGTTGGGAAAACGCTTACAAGGATGAGGCGATCTTCGCCTGGTTCGCCCGGTTCCGCCGAGACCGATTCCCGGACCACGTCCGTTTTGTGACCAACCGATACAAATACAACAGCGCGTATTGGGTCCGGGTCGATGAACTGACGCCTGGAACTCCGGCTAGCATCGACGCGAAGTTCACGGCCCCGAACCGGGTCGAATTGACGACATCCGGGCTGGCCGCCTTCACGCTGCACCTCGCGGGGCATCCGAAATTTTCGGCCGACCGGCACCTGGACCTGGTCGTCGACGGGACGACCATCCGGATCCAAGCGGCGGATGCGATCTCGTTCAATAAGCTCGACGGACGATGGACGGAGACCCGGTATGAAGCGCCGGCGAACGCGAAAGGGCCTGGAGCGGAAGGCCCGATGAGCGAAGTCGTCGCGGGCCGGCAGATTTATGTCTACGGCACGGGCGGCAATCCCTCCCGCGAAGAATTGCAGGCCCGCCGCGACCAGGCCTCCCAAGCCGCGGATTGGTCGCGCGGCCGGTCCAGCCCTCTCTTTGTTTTTCCCCGCGTCCTGGCCGACAACCAGGTGCGGCCAAGCGACCTGGTCTCGTCGAACCTCGTTCTTCTCGGGACGACCGAAACCAACAGTCTCATCCTGAAATTCGGCGACCTCCTTCCGATTCATTTAACCGACGCGTCAAGCGGCTATGGGTTGGCTTACGTGTTTCCCGTCGACCGTCATTACGTTCTCATCAGCTCGGGACGGCCATGGTGGCCGACCGTTCCGGCCGCCGCGCCCGCGCGCCGTTTTTTTTCGTTCATACCCGGCCCGGCCGGAGCCCTGGGCCAATTCCAGGATTTTATCCTTTTCAAGGATTCGCCCGACACTATCGTCGCCCAGGGGCGGTTCGATAATAACTGGCGCCTTCCCGAGGCCGACGTCGCGAAGATGAAAGCTACGGGCGCCGTGATGGTCATCGACCGTAATCGATCAGGGAGGGGCCCATGCCTGTTTATCTCGTCATTTTGGTCGTCGGTTTTGTCTGCAACACGGCTAGCGCATTCACGACGGCTTACTCGCGTCGCTGGGGCGAGCGGCGCGGTTCCCTGGTGACCGCGGTCCTCAGGAACATCCTCGGCATTCCGGTGTGGGCGGCGGGATTTGTCCTGGCGCTTCGCGCTCCGTCCTCGTTCCTGTTCGCTCCGTCGGGCGCGAGCCGGGCAGCCGGCATCGTCTTCATTCTGGCCGGAGCGGCGGTCATCACGGTTGCCCTCGTGACGATTCGATCGCGGGCCGCCGTGCCCTCCACGAGCGACGCGCTCGTCCAAACGGGGGTCTATGCTCACGTCCGTCATCCGATCCATTCCGGGACGTTTCTAGAATTCCTGGGGCTTTTCCTCATGAAGCCGAGCGCGTCCGTCGCGGCGGCTTGCGGCCTCGGCGTCGTTTGGCTTCTGGTCCAGACAAAATGCGAGGAAATCGATTTAATGAAACGATTGCCCGGATACCGGGCTTATCAGGACGCCGTCCCGCGGTTCTTCCCGCGCTGGGTCCGGCGAGGAGCCGGCGACGGCCGTCATTCGTAGCGCAGGGCGTCGATCGGGTCGAGTTTGGACGCTTTTCGCGCCGGATAGAACCCAAAGAAGATCCCGACCGAGCCGGCGAACAGGAACGACATCAGCACCGAACCGGGCGATACGATCGTCGTGATCCGGGAGAAGATCGGGATATACTTGAGAAGCTTCGAGAGGCCGACGCCCAGAAAGACGCCGAGGAGGCCGCCGATCAGGCTCAACGTGATCGCCTCGGCCAGGAATTGAACGAGGATGTCAACCTCGCGGGCCCCGATCGACATCCGGATCCCGATTTCGCG
>JBGOYP010000240.1:0-4425 GCA_041479785.1 Candidatus Aminicenantia bacterium
AGGTCAAGAACGCCATGCAGGTCGAGATCCTGGACACGATGTGGGTCGACAAGGAATTCAAGCAGTGGCCGCATCCCAAGCTCGTCCTCGTCCCCGCCGTGAAGTTCCGGATCAAGAACCTGACGGCCGAGCCGATG
This sequence comes from Candidatus Aminicenantia bacterium, assembly GCA_041479785.1. Taxonomy (GTDB): domain Bacteria; phylum Acidobacteriota; class Aminicenantia; order Aminicenantales; family UBA4085; genus JBGOYP01. The sequence continues at coordinate 138 of JBGOYP010000240.1, forward strand.
AAGTACGTCAGCTTCAACGGCATTTTTAAGGAAAAAAACGCCGCTGAGAATCTGGGCGACAACTTCCTGGCCGCCATCCGCAAAGCACCCATCCCGCCGGGAGGATGGAGCGACCCGATCACTCTGAAGTCCAACTTCGGGAACGAAGGGACGAGCCTGGCGACCTTCAAGAACAACCCGGCCTGGAAACCCCTGTGGGTCAAGATCTTCGCCCAGTGGAGAGGCTCCCGGCACGTCCTCCTCGGCGAATGGCCGGTCTCGATGCGGATCGATTTCAAAGAGCCCGAAGCGCCGGTGATCCAGGGTGGGAAAAAAGCCGAGGACGTCAAGAAGGACGCGACGAAGAAATGAGCGGCGGCCGCCGGTCCGGCGGCGCATCGTTTATTTATTGAAGCCGAGCGGGTCGGGCTTGAGAATTTTGATGTAGCTCTTTTTCTTGACCGTGTTTAAAAACTCGTTGACTTTGACCGTTTCCTTGGCCGTATAGAGCTTTTCCTCGATCGCTTTCCGGGCCTCTTCGAACGGGCGGACCCGGCTGTCCTTTTTATCTTCGAGTTTGATCAGATACCAGCCGGCCTTGGCCTGAACCCAGGGCGAGATGTCGCCCTTTTTCAGCTTTTCGACCGCCTGGAGAAGGGTCTTGTCCATCTCGTTCTTTTTAAGCGTCCCCAGGTCGCCCTTGAGGTCCTTGAGCGGTTCGTCCGAATACGCCGCCGAGACGTCCGCGAAGTCGGCGGAGGCGATTTTTCCGTCGACCTCCTTTTTCTTGTCGTCGAGGCCGGCCGCATCCGCGGAGAGATAGACCGCGCGGATTTTGTACTCCTCAGGGTCGGTGAAGTCCGAGGCGTGTTTCTTGTAGTAATCCACGATCTCGCTTTCGTCCAGGGCGAGCGAACGGCTCACCTCGGAGGCGATCACGGTCCGGCGGAGCAAGTTTTCCTCGACCTGCTTCCGGAACACGTCCCAATCCATCCCTTGGTTTTGGACGGCGCGCTTGACGTCCTCGTCCGTCTCGAGGTTGTACTGCTTCTTAATGCTCTCCATGTAGCCTTTGACCTGGTCGGTCACGTTGAGGTTCTTCGCCCTGGCCAATTGAAGGATGAGGAGGTCGGTGATCATCGCATCCATGAGATCGGACTTGATCTGGGCCAAGACCGTGTCCAGTTGCTCGCCCTGGAGTTGGGCCCGGGCCGCGTCGACGCGGATTTCGTATTCCTTCTTGAACTGGGACAGCGTGATGATATCGTCGTTCACGATCGCGACGATCACTTCGACGATCTCCTGGCCGAGGCCGAGGATCGCGACGAGGCCGAGGAGAATGAGCCCAAGTTTTATTTTTGTCTTGGTCATAGGAATATCCTTTGATAGGGGAATGGCAAGTTTTCGGGAGAGGCTTTCCAGTCCATGGACGTTTTAAGGTCCTCGAGATGGGCCGCGACCGCCTGCTTGCTTTTTTGGTCCAGGAGCTTGGCCCGGATCGCGGGCGTCGCTTCCTCGAGGGACTCGAGGCGGGAATCGAACTTCTTGTCGACGCGGAAAATATGATAGCCGTACGTCGAGACGACGACGCGGCTGACCTCGCCTTCCTTCAGGGGAAAAATGACCTTTTCGAGCTCCTGGGGAAGCTGCCCGGCGCTGAAAATCCCCATGACGCCGCCCTTGATCGATTCGGGCCCGGCCGATTCCAGGCGCGCGGCGCGGCGGAACTCGTCTTCGCCCGTGTTGATCAGCCGCTCGCGGACCGCGCTCGCTTGGCCTTCGGTCGGAAGGAGGATCTGGCTGACCTGAACTTTTTCAGGCTGGAGGTAATCGGCTTCATGAGCGTTGTAATCCGCGGCGATCTCTTTAGCGTCGGCGGTGATATTTTTCGCGATCTCGGCTAAATATTTTTCGACCAGGAGCCGGTCGAACAGGGTTTCATCGGGGACGGCCGGCGGAGCTTGAGGATTATTGTCGGCCTCCATGGCGCTCCGTAATTTCGCCAGGTAGCCGTTTATTTCAGCATCGGTCAAAGTCAGCCCCTTGTTCTGGGCGCGCTTGAGAAAGATCTTCTCGTCGACAAAGCTGTCGAAGAGCCGGCTGAGGGCGGGGGCTTCGAGACGGTCGTTTTTTCCGCCCATGGTCGCCCCGACATAAGAGTCGAAATCCGCCGTCGTGAAAGCCGTCCCTTCGACGTCGAGAACCACCCGGCCGCGTTTCTGCCGATTCCGGCCCGAAGTTCCCTCGCCGCCCGGCCCGGCGTTCCGGCAGACGGCCGCAAACGACAGAATGCCGCAAATCGCTCCGAAAAAGAGAAGGTTTCGGCCGACACGTTTCGCTCTCATCTGTTTGATAATCAATCTATTATATTCTAAACCTATAACTCCTTCAAGACGGCGAGCGTTTCACGGAGGACGTCCTCCTCTTTTTTCCCCCGCAGGGCAAGGCTCATTACGCCCTGGGGCGTCATGGAACCGGCGTAACGATTGAGAACCGAAGTCATGCGGCCGAGCTGGACGGTCGTCGACGGCAGGAATTTGAAGACGACGCGGCCGTCGACGCGGTCCACGGCCCGGACCTTCAATTTCTGGGCCAGAAATTTGACCCGGCCGATCTGGCAGAGGTTGAGGACGCTCCGCGGCGCCGGGCCGAACCGGTCCGTGATCTCGTCCTGGAGGACGTCGATCTCGTCCAGGCTGGCCGCCGAGGAAATCCGTTTGTAGAGGTTGAGCCGGACGTTGACCTGGGGAACGTACGATTCGGGGATCTGGATGCCGACTTTGAGGTTGATCTCGCTCTTGACCTCCTCCACGGCCTCGCCCTTGAGCTCGCGGATGGATTGCTCGAGGAGGCGGAGGAAATAATCGAAACCGACGGCTTCCATATAACCGTGCTGATTCGCGCCGAAGAGGTGGCCCGCCCCCCGAATTTCGAGGTCCTTCATGGCCAGCCGGAACCCGGAGCCGAGTTCGCTGAACTCTTTTAAGGCTTCGAGCCGCCGCTTGGCGAGCGGCGTCAACTCGTTGAACGGCGGGACGAGGAAATAGGCAAAGGCTTGGCGCGACGAACGCCCGACGCGGCCGCGGAGCTGATAGAGTTGGGCGAGGCCGAAATGGTCCGCCCGGTGGACGATCAGCGTGTTGACCAGGGGAATGTCGATACCGTTCTCGATGATCGTGGTCGAGACCAGGACGTTGTATTTCCGGTCGATAAAATCGATCATCCGCTTTTCAAGCTCGGTGGGTGGCATCTGGCCGTGGATGATCACGACCCGGGCTTGAGGCACCCACTTCTCGATGAGCGAGGCCATGTGCTCGGTCTCATCGATCTTGTTGAATATGTAATAGACCTGTCCGCCGCGGGCCAGCTCCTGGCGGACCGCGGCCGTGATCAGTTTCGGGCTGAACGTCGTCACGGCGGTGTGGACCGCCAGCCGGTCCTTGGGAGGCGTTTCGATGAGGCTGATGTCCCGCAACCCCGTGAGCGAGAGGTTGAGCGTCCGCGGGATCGGCGTCGCGGTCAGGGTCAGGACGTCGATGTTCGCCTTGATCTGCTTGATTCTCTCTTTGTGCGTCACCCCGAACCGCTGCTCCTCGTCGATGACGAGAAGGCCGAGGTCGAGAAACGAAACGTCCTTGGACAGGAGGCGGTGGGTCCCGATCACGATGTCGACGCGACCCGCTTTCAGGTCTTCGACGACCTTGTCCTGCCGGGCTTTCGTCTGAAGGCGCGTCAGACCCTCGACCCGCACCGGGAAAAGCAGGAGCCGGCTCGAGAACGTCTTCAGGTGCTGGCTGGCCAGGACGGTCGTCGGGCAGAGGACGGCGACCTGTTTTCCGTCCATCACCGCTTTGAACGCGGCCCGCATCGCGACCTCGGTCTTTCCGTAGCCGACGTCGCCGCAGAGCAGCCGGTCCATCGGCGCGGGCGCTTCCATGTCGCCGCGGATCTCGCGGATCGAACGGAGCTGGTCTTCGGTCTCTTCGTACTCGAACGTTTTCTCGAATTCCTCCTCCCAGTTCCCTTCAGGACTGAAGCGGAAACCCTGGACGGCCTTCCGCCGGGCGTAAAGGTCCAACAGTTCCTGGGCGAGTTTATCGACGGCCTTCTTCGTCCGCTCCTTGGTCTTCTGCCAGGCGTTCGTGCCGAGCTTGTCGAGCACCGGGGCCGCGGCCCCGACCTGGGCGTACTTCTGGACAAGGTTCAAGTCCTCGACCGGGACGAAGAGCTTGTCATCATCGCGATAGCGGAGCTCGATGAACTCGCGCGCCTGCCCGTCCATGTCCATCCGGACGAGGCCCTGGAAAAT
>JBGOYP010000241.1:0-4420 GCA_041479785.1 Candidatus Aminicenantia bacterium
GGCCGAGACGAACGTCGAGGAAAAGCTGCTCGACCTGATTCTTCCGCCGGTCCGGCGTCCCGGGGACGTCGAGGCCGACGCCGAGGCCGAGAGCTTCCAAGAAACCCGGGAGAAGCTCCGCCGCCAGCTCCGGGACGGCCAATTGGAGGACCGTATCGTCGAGGTCGAAGTCAAGGAGCGCTCGTCGCCGCCCTTCGAAATATTTTCCAACGCGGGCGTCGAGGAGATCGGCATTCAGATGCAGGAGCTCATTCCCGGGCTGATGGGCGGCCGGTCGAAACGGCGCAAAGTCAAAGTCCACGAAGCCCGCGCCTACCTCCTTGATGAGGAACAGCGCCGGCTGATCGATATGGACCAGGTCTCGCGCTTGGCCATCGAGCGCGTCGAGCATTCGGGGATCGTCTTCCTGGACGAGCTCGACAAAATCGCCGGCCGCGAATCGGGGCACGGCCCCGAGGTCAGCCGTGAGGGTGTCCAACGCGACCTGCTGCCGATCGTAGAAGGCACCACCGTCCATACGCGTTACGGCCTCGTCAAGACCGACCACGTTCTGTTCATCGGGGCCGGCGCCTTCAACGTCGCCAAGCCGGCGGACCTGATCCCCGAACTTCAGGGACGTTTCCCGATCCGGGTCGAACTGACATCGCTGGCCAAGGACGATTTCGTCCGGATCCTGACCGAACCGGAGAACGCGCTCATCAAACAATACATCGCTCTTCTGGCGACCGAGGGCGTCCACATCGAATTTGCCGCGGACGCGATCGACGAAATCGCCCAAGTGGCCGAAGACGTCAACCGCGAAGCCGAGGATATCGGCGCGCGGCGCCTTCATACGATCCTGGAAAAGGTCATCGAGGATGTCTCGTTCCAGGCGCCGAATATCAAATCCAAGCGCATCTTCATCGATCGAACTTACGTCCGGGCCCAGCTCCAGGACATCATCAAGGACCAGGACCTCCGGCGCTTTATTCTCTGATGAGAGCCAAAGCCTCCATCATCGTCCTCGCCCTCGCATCGCTTGTCGCGCCGTCCTGCGGAAAGAAAGGGCCCATTCTGCCGCCGCTCGTCCTCCAGCCGCAGCGGGCCGAGGAGGTGAAGGCGTATCAGCGGGGGAGCCGGGTCATCCTCGAATGGACCAACCCGACGACCTATATCGACGGCCGGAAACTCGGCGGCATCGCCGAGGTCGAAATTTGGCTCGAGGAGCGGCCGGACAAACCTGGCCAGGCGCCCGCCGCGGCTTTCGAAGCCCGGGCCCGGCGCATCGCGTCCGTCGTTCCGGACGCCGCCGCGAAAAATCAAAATACGAGCTCGGACTATCGTCTTGCGTCGGGCGGATGGCAGGGCAAGACATTCATCTTTGCCGTCCGTGTGCGGGAAGCGCAAAAAAAGCGGCTGTCCGATTTCTCGGACGAAATAGCGGTGAAGCCGCGGCCGCTGCCGCTCCCGCCGACCGGCGTGAACGCGAAGGTATTCGCCGACCGGGTGGAGATCCGCTGGGACGCCCCGGCCTCGAATATCGACGGGTCGGCGCCCGCCCTCGTCAAAGGCTACAACGTTTATCGAATGGATAAAAAAGGGCCGGCCGCGCGCCTGACGCCGGCCCCGACGGCCGGGCCCCCGTTCGCGGATAAAACGTTCGAATTCAAACAGCCGTACCGGTATTTCGTCCGGGCCGCAGCGTCAGCCGTCGAGCCGTTCCTCGAAAGCGACGATTCGTCCGCTGTGGATGTCCTGCCCCGCGACGTGTTTCCGCCGGCCTCTCCCGCCGGCTTGACGGCCGCACCGGGACCGGATTTCATCACCCTGGTCTGGGACGCGAACAAAGAGCCGGATTTGGCCGGCTACCGGGTATGGCGGCGCGCGGAGGGGCAATCGGAATTCGTCGTCCTAACGCCCTCGCCGATTCTCGATATGACTTACGCCGACCGGGCCGTTGAAAAGGGCAAACGGTATGACTATGCTATAAGCGCGGTCGACGCGGCGGGGAACGAGAGCTCGCGGTCGGCCGCCGTGACCGAAATCATCAAGGACCCCCGACCATGAAAATTTACCGCTTCCGGCACGAAGGCCGGGTCGCCTATGGCGTCCTCAAGGGAGAGACGCTTTATCCCGTCCACGGGTCGGTCTTCGAGAAATTCACGGTAGGCGAAAGCGGGCTTCCCATCGGCGCCGTAACCGTGCTCGCCCCGGCCGAGCCGTCGAAGATCGTGGCCGTCGGCCGTAATTACAAGGACCATGCCGCCGAGCTGGGAAATCCGCTTCCGGAGGAACCGCTCCTTTTCCTCAAACCGTCCACGGCCGTCATCGGGCCGCACGACATGATCGTCTACCCGAAAATGTCGAATCGCGTGGATTATGAGGGCGAGCTCGCTCTGGTCATCAAGCGAATCGCCTATCAGCTCGGCGAGGACGAACCGGTCGAGCCCTACATCCTGGGCTACACGTGCTTCAATGACGTCACGGCCCGCGACCTCCAGGAAAAAGACAAACAGTTCACCCGGGCCAAGTCGTTCGATACGTTCGCCGCGGTCGGTCCCTGCATCGCCGTGGGCCTGGACCCTGCCCGGCTCGAGATCAAGACCTTTCTCAACGGCAAGCTTCACCAATCCTCGAACACGCGCCACTTGATCTTTCCGGTCCCCATGCTCGTCCGGTACATCTCCCGGGTCATGACGCTGCTCCCCGGCGATATCATCACCACGGGGACGCCGGCCGGGATCGGTCCGATGCAGCCCGGCGACAGCGTCGACGTCCAGATCGAGGGCATCGGAACGCTGTCGAACCGGGTGATGAAGGTCACCGAAGGAGGACACCATGAAGTTCTTTCTTGATACCGCGAACCTGGAGGAGATCCGTGAAGTGGCGAGCTGGGGCATCCTGGACGGCGTCACGACCAATCCGTCGCTCGTGGCCAAGGAACACATGAGCTTCAAAGACCTGATCAAGGCCATCGCGAAGGTCGTCCCGGGCCCGATCAGCGCGGAGTGCGTTTCCGAGAAAGCCCGAGACATCATCCCCGAAGCCAGGATTCTGGCGAAGCTCGCGCCGAACATCGCGGTCAAGGTCCCGGTCACCCTCGAGGGACTCAAGGCAACCAAGGTCTTGGCGGCCGAAAAAATCAAGGTCAATATGACGCTCATTTTTTCAGCGAACCAGGCCCTTCTCGCGGCGAAAGCGGGGGCGGCTTTTGTCAGTCCGTTTATCGGCCGGCTCGACGACGTCTCTCAGGACGGGATGGGCCTGATCGACGAGATCGTGACGATCTTCGAGAACTACCGTTTCACGACCGAGGTCATCGTCGCCAGCATCCGTCATCCGCGCCACGTCGTCGAAGCCGCGCTTCTCGGCGCCGATATCTGCACGATCCCCTTCTCGGTCATGGAAAAGCTCGTCAAGCATCCCTTGACCGATATCGGCATCGACCGGTTCATGAAGGATTGGGGCAAAGCCAAGAAATAGGCGGGCCTCGGCCGGCCAGGACAGGACCATGACGAAGCGGCGGTTTCGGTCCCTCATCGTTTTCGGCCTCGTCCTTGTCCTGCTCCTCGTCGCGGGGCTGGGCCTGCGGAATCTTCTCCTGCGCCGCGTGACTTCGGCGATCCGGTCCTCGCTGAATTTCACCGGCCTTCATCTCTCCGTCATCCCGCTGAGGCTCGTTTTTGACGACGTCCGGACGGTCACGGCTTCGCCGTTTTTCTCGGCGCGGCGGGTCGAAGTCCGCATGTCCCCGCTTTCGCTTTTCGCCCGGGAAAAATCGTTGCGCGTCGTCGTCGACAATCCTGTGTTGAGGATCTCGGAGGGGCCATCGGCCGCCGGTCCGAAAGGCCCTAATCTCGGCGCCTTGCCGTTTTCTATCGAATACGGGATCATTCGCGACGGAGAGTTCTATTATTACAGTGCGGGGAATGTTCTCTCGGCCAAAGGCGTCCGGGCCGCGTTTCAGCAGAAAAAGGACTCTTTCACGTTGCGCGTCGAATCCGCCGAGGTCTCGGCGCTGTTGAATGGGCTCGGCCGGCCACTGACCGGGTCGGCCGCGGCGGTTGTGGACGGCAAAGGCAAAGAGATTTTCGTCCGTCAGGCGTCCATCGTCGGGCCGGATTTCCTGGTCAAGGCGCAGGGGGCGCTGTCGAACCTGTCCGACCCCCAATTCGAGTTCCGGACATCGGTCCATGTTCCGGCGAAGCTCATCGCCGACATATTCCTCTTGCCGTTCAACTGGACCGGTCAAGCCGACGGAGAAGGGGTCCTGAGCCGAAAGCAGGGACGGTTATCGTTCCAGACGGGCTGTCGGAGCCGCGACCTCACCCTCAACCGGTTCGCTCTCGGAAACGTCGACGGAAACGTCGATGTCGGCCCTGAAGGCGGCCGCGTATCCCTCACGCTTCGGACGCCTTCCGAATCCGCGGGCCGGGTGGAC
>JBGOYP010000242.1:0-4399 GCA_041479785.1 Candidatus Aminicenantia bacterium
CTTCTCGACCAGGTCCTTTTCAACAACCCGCTGACGCTATTCCTTTGGCTGCCGGGCCTCGCCTATTTTTTCTTTCATAAGAACGGGCGACCCTGGCGATTGTTCGGGTGGATGTATCTTTCTCTGTTCGCCTTGCTCTTTCTCCAGCACGGCAAGGACTATTACATGGCCGGGGCTTATCCCGTCCTCTTCGCCGGCGGGGCCATCCTGGTCGAGTCCTGGACGACGAGCGGAATAAAGCGTTGGCTCAGGCCCGCGTCCGTGACGGTTTTGATCGTGTCGTCCGTCCTTTTTGCGCCCATGGCGCTTCCCATCCTCTCGGTCCAAAAAACGATCGATTTTCAACGGATGATCGGCTACGCCAGGAGCCAGGAACGCGGCGAACTGGGCGTCTTCCCGCAGCACCTCGCCGACGAATTCGGTTGGCCGGACATGGTTGCGACCTTCGCCGCAGTCTTTCAAAAGCTGCGCCCCGAAGAAAAGGCGCATTGCCTCCTCTTCGTCCGCAACTACGGCGAAGCGGCGGCGGTCGATTTCTTCGGAAAAACCTACGGCTTACCCAAAGCGACCTGCGGACACAACAATTATTGGTTGTGGGGACCCTCCGACTGGGAGCCGATCACGGCGATCGTTCTCGGCGTTTCCAGGGACGTTCAAAAAAGCCGGGACGACCTGTCCCCGCATTTTAACGAGGTGGTCTTGGCCGGGACGACGTCCGTCCCGCTCGGGATGCCCTACGAAAACGGCCGGCCGGTCTTCATCGTCCGAGGATTCAAGCGTTCGCTTCGCGACCTCTGGCCTCAGCTCAAGAATTTCAATTGAGCGGACCGGCGCGGCGGGACGGTCATTCGCCGCCGATCTGAAGAAGCTTGATCCGGAAGGTCGGCGCGGTCCTCGACCGGTTGAGGTCCAGGTCGTTGCCGACCATGTCGATTCCGGTGAGCATCTCGTCGGCCGTTCCGGCGACCGTCAGACCTTTCACCGGGAACGCGATTTTTCCGTCCTCGATCCAGAACCCCGCGGCGCCGCCGCTGAATTGGCCGTTGACGGGGTTAATCCCGTAGCCGGTGACTTCTTTCAGCAGGAGGCCCGTCTTGGTCGCCTTGATGATGTCTTCGGGCTTCGAGGGTCCTGCCGCGACATAGAAATTGTGCGGACCGATCCCCGGCAATCCCGTGAACCCGCCGCGCGACGCGTTCCCCGTGCTTTTAACGCCGGCGCGTTTGGCCACGATCGTGTTATAGAGGAATCCCCTGAGAACACCGTTGTCCACGATGATCCGCTTCTGCGTGGCCACGCCCTCGCCGTCGAACGGGGCGCTGGCCGGGCCCTTGGGCCGGGTTCCGTCATCGATAATCGTTAAGAGCTCGGAAGCGATCTTCTGGCCCATCTTCTTGCCGAGGAAGCTCGCGCCCTGAAGTACGCTCTCGCCGTTGATGGCGCCCAGGATCCCGCCGAGCAGCGCTCCGGCGACGTCCGGGTCGAAGATCACGGCCGCTTTCTGCGTTTTGACCATCATCGGGTCAAGCATGTCATACGCCTTCCGCGCCGCTTTTGCCGCGACTTCCTCGGGCGTTTTCAGGTCGGCGAAGAACCTCCGGCCGCACGACTCCCCGCCCGAGGACTTCTGCTCGGCTTTTTCGGCCACGACCGCCACGCCGAACGAGCAGCCCGTGGCTTTATGCGTTTTCAAAACGCCGTTTGAGTTGGCGATGACGACCTCGTCCTCCCCTTCCCCGTAAAAAGCCCCGGCGCTTTTGGTGATCCGGGGGTCCTTCATGGCGAGCTTCTCGGTGGTCCTGGCCAACTCGATCTTTCGTTCGAGCGCGACCTTGGCGATTTCGGGGTCGTACAGGCCGCCGACATCGACCGCGGTTTTATCGTCCGGCAGGACGTTGTTCGGGTCCGCCGTCGTGATCTTGGCGAACCCGACCGCCCGCGCGATCGCGTCATCGAGCGCCGCCTCCTTGAAATCGTTCGAGCTGGCAAAGGCCATGCGCCCCCCGACGAAAACCCGAATTCCGGCGCCGCCCGAAGCCGCCTCCTGGACGGTTTCGACCTCACCGTTCCGCACTTCGATCGAAAGATTGCGGCCCGATTCGATATAGACCTCGGCCGCATCCGCGCCCTTCTTCAGGCACTTTTTGACGAGCTGTTCGGCTAACGCTTTGATGTCCATCGTCGTATCCTCTCCCGTTTCAGCGCGCGGCCCGCGTGCCGCCGACGTTGATGCCTCTCAACCGGACCGTGGGCTGCCCGGCCGTCACCTCGGCCGCCTGGCCCTTGCCGCAGATGCCCGGCCCGAAATCCAGGTCGTCGCCCACGGCATCGATGTTCCGGATGATGTCCAGGCTGTTGCCGATCAAAGTCGCTCCCTTGACGGGATACGTTTTCTTGCCGTTCTCGATGACATACGCTTCGCGGCAGGTGAAGTTGAAAACGCCGGTGATGGGATTGACGCTGCCTCCGCTCAGGGCTTGAACGAAGATCCCGCCCTTGGTCGAAGCGAGAATATCGGCGGGTTTGTCTTTCCCCGTGTCGATGAAGGTGTTCGTCATCCGGGGGATGGGGATATTGCGGAAGCTCTCGCGCCGCCCGTTCCCCGTCCGGTCCGCCTGGATCTGCTTCGCCGAGAGGATGTCGGTCATGAACTTGACGAGGACGCCGTCTTTGATCAGGACGTTGCGCTTCGCGGCCGTTCCCTCGTCGTCGAAGTTCGTCGTCCCGCGGAAATTCGGCAGCGTCCCGTCGTCAACCATGGTGAAGAGGGACGCGGCGACTTTCTGTCCCAGTTTTCCCGTGAACGCGCCGATCTTTTTGGCGATGTTGTCGGCTTCGAGCGGATGGCCCACGGCTTCGTGGACAAGAACGCCGCCCCATCCGTTCTGCATGACGACATCCATCTTCCCGGCCGGCGCGTCCTTGGCCTCGAGCATGGCGATGGCTTCGCGGGCGCAGGCGCGGGCGGCGGCCTCGGCTTTTCCGCCGTCGAACAGCTCGAACCCGGAGTGAGCGCTGATCCGCTCGCGGCCCATGTGCGAGGTGCCGTTTCCCGTGCCGAGCGCCTGGATGATGAAGAACAGCAGCGGCAGCTCATCGGACAGAAGCAGCCCCTCGGAGTTGGCGATCGTCCGGCCGCGGACCTCGTCATAGTAATTCACCGAGGCCATCGTGATCCGTTTGTCGAAATCGAGCACGGCCTGGTGAGTGCGCCTCATGACGTCGAGCCGTTTTTCGTCGGCGACGTCGGACAGCGGGACTTTGACCGTGATATAGGACGGCCGTTTCCCTTCCTTGATGGCCACGGGCTTCGCGGCTTTTGTTCCGCGGGCCACGGCGGACGCGACTTCGGCGGCGCGAAGAAGTTTATCGTCCGTGATCTCGTCCGAGTATGCGTATCCCGTTTTGTCCCCGGACATAACCCGGACGCCCGCGCCCTGGCTGATGCCGAAAACGGCGCTCTTAAACTTTCCTTCTTCGAGAAGGATCGTCCGGGAGATGCGCTTTTCGAGATAGACCTCGGCGAACTCGCCGCCCTTCTCCAATGCCTTGCGGATCGTCCCGTCGAGAAGACCGGCGCCGGCGGCGATCCCGGCATCGCCGGTCCTCGCGCCTTGGGCCGCGAGGAGCTGGCCGAGGAGCGCGGGCGTCGCCGCCAGAGCCACGCTGCCCTTGATCCCCAGCTCCAGAAACCTGCGCCGGGGAATATCTCCATCGAACACACGATAAATCATTCTGTCCTCCTTGTCGGTCGCGGTCGTTCCATCTTATCAAAAAATGGGGACGAAAGGCCATGTCTTCGGGCGGCATCGCCATTTGACATCACTTCCCGGCTTCAATATATTCAGGCCATCTCTCCAGGAGGTTCGGCCATGATTAAACGCTCGCGCCTTTCCGTTTTTTCCGTCTCTCTTCTCGGAATCGCATATTTAGGCCTGTTCATTTCGACGCTCTCGGCCCAGCCGTACGACGCGAAATATTTCTCGGAAATGCGCTGGCGCACGATCGGGCCCTATCGCGCCGGCCGGACGCGCGCCGTCGCCGGCGTCCCGAGCCAGCCGAACGTCTTTTACATCGGCGTCTGCAACGGCGGCGTCTGGAAGACGACCGATTACGGCCGGACCTGGAAGCCGGTCTTCGACGACCAGCCGACGGGCTCGATCGGAGCGGTCGCCGTGGCGCCCTCCGACCCCAACACGGTCTATGTCGCGAGCGGCGAAGGCCTGCAGCGGCCCGACCTTTCCGTCGGGGACGGCATCTACCGCTCAACAGACGCCGGCAAGACCTGGACGCACCTCGGGCTGCGCGACGGCCAGCAGATCCCGCAGATCATCATCGACCCTCGAAATCGCGACAGGATCTTCGTCGCCGTCCTGGGCCATCCCTACGGCCCGAACGC
>JBGOYP010000243.1:0-4384 GCA_041479785.1 Candidatus Aminicenantia bacterium
CGAAGGACACGCGGCCGGGCTTCAGTATAATTACTCGACGCGGGACTTGGTCGTCGACGTCACGCTGCAGGACGTAAGCAAGGATTTCGCGACCGAAACCGGATATCTGACTCGCAACGGCCTGACCCGGCTCAAAGTGGGCCTGCTGCCGATGATTTATCCGAAATCGAAAACGTTCCTCCGCATCGACCCTCTCTTTCACGCCATTCAAACCCGCGACAAGTTCAGCGACCTGGTCGAAACGTACGACACGTTCGACCTGCGCGTTCTGATGCCCCGCGCCACCTATTTCCTGGCCGGCGGCCGTTACGCGACCGAAGTCTTTAGCGGCCGGCGCTTCGGCCGGAGCGGATTCAGGATCACTGGCTCGAGCCAGGTCACTAAAAAAATATCCTTAAGCTTAGCCTATAATTACGGCCAGAAAATCCGCTACGTCGCCGCGCCCTACCAGGGCCGCGGGAGCGACGCCTCGATCGCGGCCGTCTATCTCCCCTCCGAAAACCTTCATTTCGAGCTGAGCCTGACGTATTCCGATTTCACCCGGACGGCGGACCAGGTCCGGGAATACGATTACACGATCGCCCGGGGCCTGGCCACTTACCAGGTCAACAAGTATCTCTTCTTCCGGGCTATCGTTGAATACAACTCATTCCACAAGCAGATGACGACCGACCTCCTGGCGTCGTTCACGTACCTCCCAGGGACGGTCGTCTATGTCGGTTACGGGTCGCTGTATGAAAAGGTCGTCTGGCGGGACGGCGTCTATGAGCCGTCAGACCGGTTTCTCGAAACGAAGCGCAGCTTTTTCTTCAAGGCGTCCTATCTCTGGCGCTTGTGACGCTTTCCGCTGTAGTGGAGCCCTTTAATACGGTAGCCCTTTAATACGGTGACAGATATGCCATTTCACTAATTAAATAAGTGAAATGGCATATCTGTCACCAAATTAAGAGGGGATCGCCACGCTAAGAAGCTCGCGATGACAGCACCGGCCTATTCGGTTTTCTTAAACTTCTCCAACCCGGCCCGGAACAGGACGAGCGAGCGCCGCAAGTCCGCTTCCTTGAGGACGTAGGCCAGGCGGATCTCATCAAATCCTTTGCCGGGCGTGGAGTAGAACCCGGGGCCGGGCGCGACCATCACGGTTTCCTTGTCGACGGCGAAATCCGTCAGCATCCAGATTGCGAACCGTTCGGTGTCCTTGACCGGAAGATGGACGGTCATGTAGAACGCGCCCTGCGGCTTGCGGACGCTCACGCCGGGGATGGCGTTCAGCCCTTCATAGAGGACGTCCCGGCGCCGCTCGTATTCCTGACGAACGGGCTCGAAGTATCCCATCCCCATTTTGTAAGCGGCGATCGCGGCCTTCTGCTCGATCGAGGGCGGGCAGAGCCGCGCTTGGGCAAACCTCAGGGCCGCCTCGTGGACGCTGTCGTTCCTCGTCAGAACGGCGCCGATCCTAGCCCCGCAGCAGCTGAACCGTTTGGAGATCGAGTCCACGACGATGACCCGGTCCTTGATTTCCTCGAATTCCAGAACGCTCTTATGCGTTAGGCCGTCGTAAATGAATTCCTTGTAAACTTCGTCGCCGATGAGAAAGAGGTCGTGTTTCTTGACGAGGGCGATGACGCGGGCGAGCTCCTCGGACGAATAGACCGTGCCCGTCGGGTTGTTGGGCGAGCAGAGGAGGATGGCTTTCGTCCGGGGCGTTATTTTCGCTTCGATGGCCGCCGCCGGAGGCAGGCGATAACCGTCCTCGGCCTTGAGGGTCAAGGGGACGATTTTGAGATTGGCCATCGACGCGTAGCCGTTGTAATTCGTGTAAAACGGCTCGGGGATGATGACTTCGTCTTCAGGGTCGCCGATGACGGCGAACGTGAAAAGGATCGCTTCCGAGCCGCCGCAGGTGATGATGACGTTCTCCGCCGTGAGCGGGATCTTATACGTATTGAAATACGCGGCGATCTCCTGCCGGAGCTCCAGAAATCCCTGGGCCGGTCCGTAGCCGAGGATTAGGTCGTTGTAGCCCCGGACCGCGTCGAGGATGGGCTTCGGCGTGGGGATGTCCGGGTCGCCGATGTTCAGGTGATAAATCTTTATGCCCTTCGCCAGGGCGGCGTCGGCGTAGGGTTTGAGCTTCCGGATCGGGGAAGCCTGGACGGTCTGGCCTCTGCGGGAGATATCCATGAATGACTCCTACTTGTTACCGATATGAATATAGGATGATTATTATTCAAAAAACGAGGTGTTGTCAAAATTCGCTGTCATCGCGAGCCCCGAAGGGGGCGTGGCACAAGTCTGTCATTGCGAGCCCTTGGCGTGGCAATCTCACAGGCAGGAGTGATCCCAACGTCGCTCCGCTCCTCGCAATGACATTTTTCATGCTACGTCGCAAGGCTCCTCGGGATGCCCACCTGTTGCGAAAGGGCGGGCAATCTGTTATTTTGTCGGGGAAAGGGACACCATGCGGCAGGACGCGCGGGCGCGAATCATCCTCAAGCAAACCTGGGGCAGTTATCACCTGCTTCGCCTTGAATCCGCGGAAATCGCCCGCGAAGCCGCGCCCGGCCAATTCCTCATGATCCGGGTGTCCGAAACGCCCTATCCGCTCCTGCGCCGGCCGGTCAGTCTTCACGACCGCGACGGGTCCGAGCTCGAGATCTTCTTCCAGGTCGCGGGCCGCGGGACGGCGCTCCTCGCCCAAAAAAAAGAAGGCGAAACGCTCGATATCCTCGGCCCCCTGGGAAAAGGTTTCGACTTGAAGGCCGCCCGCCGGAGCAAATCCGCGGTGCTCGTCGGGGGCGGACGCGGGATCGCGCCGCTTTATTTCCTCGGGCGCGAACTCAAAGCCAAGGGCGCGAAGGTCGCCGTCCTCTACGGCGGGAAAACCGCGGCCGACCTTCCCGTCCGGAAGAAATTCGAGGAGGCCGGGCTCAACGTCGCCTGCTCCACGGACGACGGGTCCTTCGGGTTCCACGGGTTCGTGACGGGACTCCTCGAAGCGGAGATCCGCCAGGTCAAGCCGGACCACATCTTTGTCTGCGGGCCGGACCCGATGATGGAAAAAACCGCGACGATCGCCCTGGCGCATAAGATCCCCACCCAGATTTCGCTCGAAGCCATCATGGGCTGCGGGTTCGGCGCCTGCTGGGGATGCGTCATGCGCATTCGCAAAGGCGACGGCGGCACGTGGCGAAAGATTTGCGAGGACGGGCCCGTGTTCGCCGCGGAAGATATCATCTGGGAGAAACCGGCGTGACGCCCGACCTGTCCGTGGACCTCGGCTTTCTTAAATTGCGAAATCCCGTCCTCACCGCGAGCGGGACGTTCGGCTACGGCCTCGAATTCGCGCCCTTCCTCGACCTCGCCAGGCTCGGCGGGATCGTCGTCAAAGGCCTCTATTTCGGGCCGCGCGAGGGGAATCCGCCGCCCCGGCTGGTCGAAACCACCGGCGGCTTGATCAACGCCATCGGGCTCCAGGGCGTCGGGGTGAAAAAATTCGCCGAAGAAACCTTGCCCGAGCTCCGCAAAATCGACACGGCCGTCCTCGTCAACGTCTGCGGGGCGAGCGACGACGAATATATCAGCGTCATCGAGTTTCTGGACCGCCACAAGGGCATCGCCGCCTACGAGCTCAACATCTCTTGCCCGAACGTCAAAAAAGACGGCGCCTGCCCGGCCCTCAGCGCCGACGGCACGTATGCCCTCGTGAAATCGGCCAAGAGCGTCAGCCGCCGCCCGATCATCGCCAAGCTCTCGCCGAACGTGACAGACATCGTCGCGATCGCCCGGGCCGCCGAGGACGCGGGTGCGGACGGCATCTCGCTCATCAACACGCTGCTCGCCATGGCCGTGGACGTCGAGACGCGGCGCCCGAAGCTGGCCAACGTCATGGGCGGGCTGAGCGGGCCGGCCATCAAGCCCATCGCCCTGCGTATGACGTACCAGGTCGCGTCGGCGGTCAAGATCCCGGTCATCGGTATGGGCGGTATCATGACCGGTATGGACGCGCTGGAGTACCTGGTCGTCGGCGCCAAGGCGGTTCAAGTCGGGACCGCGAATTTCATCGACCCGGCGGCCGCGGGGCGCGTCGTGGACGAGATCGCCGCTTATTGCGAAACGCGCGACATCGCGAAGGTGGCGGATTTGGTCGGGACGTTGAAAGCATGAGTGATCCCCACGTCGCTCCGCTCCTCGGGATGACATTTTTTTAAGTCATTGCGAGGAGGCTTTGCGACGTGGCAATCACTCCTGCTTGTGTGATCGCCACGCCAAGGGCTCGCGATGACAGTTATTACCTCTTACCCAAACCCAATCGCAAACCGAGCGTCCACACCGCCGTTGCCGCGGGCTGGTAGGAATTCCCGTCCGGGTCGGGCTCGGTGAA